>CAZNZG010000027.1:21935-23581 GCA_964577455.1 uncultured Gemmatimonas sp.
GCACTCCTGCCGATTCTAGCGTCTTTTCGTGGATTCGACAGCCACCGTCGGGACAGGCCGCCGCGGCGGCTCCTCCACGTGCGACAGGTCAGTGCCACACGATCGTCACGACACTCCGCGCCGGGAGACGCAGACGATGCGCGCGGTCCCCCACCCGGTGGACGACCCACTGCGGTGCCGCTCCGCCATGCGCGATCACCGTCGTCACCTGCCCCCGTGCGTTGGCGAACGACACGGTGCTCGTGGTTGCCGTGTCGGCACCCGCCATCTCGCTGCCCACTCGCCATCCCTGCCGCCACGCGTCGCCCTGCATGCCACGGCTCGCGTGCGCCAGCGCGTAGTACTCTTCGTTGCGCGTCACCGAACGCGTACGCGGATCGATCGTCAGCACACCTCGACAATTCGTGCAGCCTCCCAGGTGCGGGCCGTGCGAAGGATCGAGCGCCAGATTCCAGAGCAGCACGCCCTGCGCCCAGTGCTGCGTGGCCCCGATCACGAGCGTGCGCACATTCCACAGCAGGTTGTCACCGAAGTCGGGCGCCCACGCGCCACCGGCGCATTCGGTGAAAAAGGTGGCCACCGTCGGAAACGCCTCGTGGACGAGCGACTGCGCCGAAGGCTGCCCTGCATAACAGTGCCAGGCCACGCCGTGGAGATACGAACGCGCACGCATGTCGCGCAGCACGGCCAGTGGCTCCTCGGGCGCATCCCAGTTGTGATCCCACTCGAGCAGCTTCGGTGTCCGAGGCAGCCGGGCGAGTCGCGGTCCGAGGTGCCCCCCCACCAACACGGCGCGCTGCGCCGGCGACAGACGCATGCCCGGATAGTCGGGAGGCTCGTGCTGCGGCTCGTTCTGCACACTCAGGTAATCGAGCGCGACCCCGGCCGAATCGTAGGCGGCCACCGCACGCTCCAGATACGCGGCGTACACCGGCAAGGCATCCGCGCGCAGCGTCCCGCCGGCGAGGCGCAACGAGCTCTTCATCCAGGCGGGCGCGCTCCAGGGGGTCGCCATGACCGAGAGCGTCGGTTGCAGCACGCGAAGGTCCCGCAGCATCGCCACACGGTCGCGCTCCGGGGAAAAATCGAAGGTCGTGAGCGTCGAATCACCGTGAGGCCGCGTATCGTGCAGCGTGTAATGGCTGGACGAAAAATCCGACGCCCCGATCGGGACCCGCACCATGCGGAGGCCGATCCCCCGTGCACCGTCGCGCACGTCGAAGAGCTCCTGCAGCAGTGCACGGCGTGTGCTGTCCGGCAGGGCATGCAGCAGCTGCACCGAGGCATCCGTCAGGGCTGCCCCGAAGCCCGTCATGGGCTGCTTCCGATCCGCCACATGCACCGTGACCTCGGCATCGCCGGGCCACGGCGCGGTGAAGCGCGCATCCCGCGCCTCGTCTTCGAGCGGAGCGAGCAGCAGGCGGTGATCGGCGGTGGTCACGAAGACCTCCGGCGGTATCGGGGTATCGCGCGGCACCCTCCGACAGGCACTGAACGCCGGCACTGCGCCCATCGCCAGCAGGAGCAGGATGAGATTCCCGAAAATGGATTCGACCCGGGACGATCTGTGGACTGGCACCTTCGTCTGCCCTTTGGCGTATGGATGTGGCGACTGGCGATCAGGCGTGCCATGTGGCATGGCCAGG
>CAZNZG010000028.1:0-22993 GCA_964577455.1 uncultured Gemmatimonas sp.
CCAGCACGGCTTTGCCCGCGACGTCGAGGTGGTCGAACCACGTGTGGTCGATGCCGCGTGTCTGGCGTCCCTGCTGGTCGGTGGCACGCACCACGACGGCGGGCAGATCGACGAATCGCGACAGCGGCATGGCCGCGGTGTCCTTCCCATCGGCAAACCGATGAAACGGGCAGTCGATGTACGTCCCGGTGTTGGTGACCAGCTCCACCTTGCCGATGTGGAACTCGGTCCCCTCGTCATACAGGGCGCGTGAGTCTTCGCGGCTCAGGAAGTCGCAGATGACCGGTGCGGGAAGGCCCTTGTAGTAGACCTTCCCGTGCTCGATGGTGTGACTGAGGTCGATGTGCCCAACCATCAGCGGATGATGTAGAACTGCTCCTGACGCGGACGGAAGAACACGAATCCATTCTCCGTGAGGTGCGCATCGTCTTCGAACATCACGAAAACCTTCTTGCCTCCCCATTCCGGGACTGGCGTGGCGGTATTCAGCTCGATGCTGATGTACGAGCCATTGCGCAGGCGGGAATTCTGTGCCGTGGTGTCGCTCCGCAGGCCGCTGCGGAAGTCGATGCCCGTGCCCAGACCATGCCCCTGCGCACCGATCGGATGCGAGTAGATCATCGCCTCGATACCACGCTGCTTCATTTCGGCCATCGTCGCGTTGAAGACCGCACCGCCGGTGAGCCCCGGGCGCGAATGCCGCTTCATCATCGCGTCCTGCAGCGCGTTGGAGTTGGCCATGGCCTGCTTGAGCCCGGCCGGGATGTCCGTCTCGCCCGGCTTGAGCACGTACGCCATCTTCTGCCAGTCGGTGTCGAAGCCCATGTAGGTGATGCCGAAGTCCACGTGCACCACGTCACCACGCTCGATCACGGTCCCCTCGGGCGCCACGGCCAGAAAGCCGCGCGAAGTGGCCACGTCGCCGCTGGCGCGCTGCACGCGGAGGTCGGGCTGGAACCACGTACGCACACCGGCCGCCCACAGCATATCGAAGAGGGCACGACGCACGTCACCGACCGTCGTCTTGCCGGGCGTGATCACCTCGTTCGACAGCGCCCGCTTCACGATCGCCTCGGTCACCAGCACCGCGGTGCGATAGTGCGACATCTCTTCCGGGAGACGTGTGTCGAGGTACTCCTGCACCAGCTCGCCACTGCTCATGAACGTCTTTTCGGCGTCCGGTCCAAGCGTTTCCGCGAGAAAGCGATAGCTGTCATACCCAAGCGTGCGCGTCTGCCCGCGCGTACCGCGAATGCCAAGACCGATCGTGGCGGGCTTGTACTTGGCATACAGATCACGCAGCGTGGTGGCCGGCGGACGCGGTTCCGTGAACGGTGCGTCGAAGAACCGGGCGAGATTTTCCTCGGTGTATCCGGTGATGGCGTACTTCTTGAGTCCCTCAGCGCCACCGTCGATGAACACGAAGAAATCGCGATTGCCGGTATAGGGCCGCGGCGGCGCCACGTACTGCGCCAGCGGATCATCGTGGAACTCCTCATTCACCACGATCCACATGCCAACGCCATGACGTCGCATCATGGGGAGCAGCATCTCGTGCCGCTTGGTGAGCCACTGCTCACGGATGGCGATCTGCTTCGACCATGGTAGGAGGCTGTCGGCCTCCGGCACGCGCATGGGCGACGGGCGCGCGGTGCCGCGGGTGGCTGCCACCCGCGTGCGCGGACGGGTATCCTGGGCGTCGGCCACCGACGCAAACAGCACGGTGCCCATGACGAGTGAGGAGGCGACGAGGACGCTTCTCGATCGGTGCAGCATCAGTTGGTCGTTCCCTTGCGATAGTCGAGTTGCGGCTTCTGGTTGCCCAGCAGGGTTTCGTATTTGAAGTTCGGGCCGCGCTTGGTGTCGAATTCCTTTTTGGCCGCGGCGATCGTGGCCGGAACCGCAAACAGGTCGGCTGCCGTGAGTGCCATGGTCTTGGCCGCGACCATCATGCCCTTCATGCCGATGCTCATGCCGCCTGCCGCCACGGCCTGCCAGGAGTGCGCGGCTGTACCGGGCACCCACGTGGCTGCCGACAATTGCACGGTGGGCACCATCCAGCTCACGTCGCCCACGTCGGTGGACCCGGCGCCGGGCTGGCCCACGACCAGCGGCCTGATCTTCTGCGTGGCCTCGAGCGCCACCGGTACGAACGCCTCACTCTTCTGCAGCTTCTCGGCGAACACACGCTCCTCGGGGGTCAGCGTGTAACCGCCCACCGTTTCCAGCGCCCGCTGCTTGATGCGCAGCAGTGTCTCGTTGGGGAGCAGCGAGTAGACCGAGCCGATGAGCTGGAGATCGTACGTGGTGCCGGTGCCGATCGCCGCGCCCTTCGCCGCATCGACCACGCGCCCCCACACGTTCTTCACCACGTTCATGTCCACGTGACGGACGTAGTAGTACACCTCGGCTTCATCGGGCACCACGTTGGGTGCCTTGCCGCCGTTGGTGATCACGTAGTGGATGCGCGTGCCGTCAGGCACATGCTCGCGCAGGAAGTTGGTCATGGTATTCATCACTTCGACGCCATCGAGCGCGGAGCGGCCACGTTCGGGCGCCCCGGCGGCGTGCGAGGAGATCCCATGGAAACGGAACTTGCCGGTGATGTTGGCCATGGTGCGCTCGCCCATCGCCGAGTTCTCGTCGCCGGGGTGCCACGCGATCACGGCATCCACATCGCTGAACACGCCGTCGCGCACCATGTAGACCTTGCCGGAGCCGCCTTCTTCCGCGGGTGTGCCGATCATGCGGATCGTGCCGGTGACCTTGTTGGCCACCATCCACTCCTTGACCGAGATCGCGGCGGCGGTGCTGGCCGTCCCGAAGAGGTGATGACCGCAGCCGTGTCCAGGCCCCCCGGCGCGAATGGCCTTCCGTTCGGGTACCGCGTCCTGGGACAGTCCGGGCAGCGCATCGAACTCACCCAGAATGGCAATCACCGGCTTGCCGCTGCCGAACTCCGCGACGAAAGCCGTGGGTTCACCGGCCGTCCCCGCCGTCACGCGGAAACCGGCGTTCCGGAGCTCCGATTGCAGCAGCGCCGAACTCTTCTCCTCCATGTACCCCACTTCGGCAAATCCCCAGATCTGCTTGGCCACGGCGGCGTACTTGTCTGCCGCGGCGTCGAGGCCGGCGAGCATGGGGGCCGTATTGGCCGCAGGCTTGGGGAGTGCCTGTTGCGCCACCAGCGGCAGCGGCGCCGCCAGCAGGGCAGTGGAGAACACACGCGCGGCACGAGCCGCGTGGCGGTGGAAACGACCCATCGGGCAGTCCTCGTAAGGAATGAACAGAAGCGCGCCGCCGGCGCGTCTGGAATTGTACTGCCCGTTGGGGTACCCCGCCGCCCCGGGGTTATCGTGCCATCAGCCGGTGCGTACGGCCGTGAGGAAGCGCGAGACCTCGCCCTGCAGCAATTCGGCCATGCGCGACAGCTCGCCGGAGGCCTGCGACAGGTGTCCGGCCGCCGAGCTGGTGTCGGACGCGGACTGGGAGACCGCGGAGATGCTCACCGTCACATCGCGTGTGCCGGTTGCGGCTTCGTGGATGTTGCGCGTGATGTCGTCGGTCGCGAGCCGCTGGCTCTGCACCGAGTCGTTCACGCTGGCCGACACGCCGTGCATGCGATTGATCGACTCGGCGATCGATTCGATGGCCATCACGGCATCGCTCGTGGCAGACTGGATGTCGCGCACCTGCTTCTCGATCTCACCGGTGGCATCACCGGTGCGCGTGGCGAGCGTCTTCACCTCACTTGCCACGACCGCGAAGCCTCGACCGTACTCTCCGGCCCGCGCCGCTTCGATATTGGCGTTGAGGGCAAGCAGCCGGGTCTGACTCGCGATGTCGGTGATGAGCTTGACCACGCGCGAGATCTGCGACGATGCCTGGGCGAGCCCGGTCACCACGTTGCCGGCATGACGCGCCGCCATCACGGCCTCGCCGGCCACGTCGAGCCCGTGCCGCGACTGCCCCTCGATATGGCTCACGGTCGCGGCAATTTCTTCCGACGCCGCTGCCACCGCATCCATGCTGCGGCTCGTCTGCTCGGCCGCCGCCGCGACGATGGTGGACTGATTGGTGGTATGGTGTGCGGTGTCGGAGAGCGATTCGGCGGTAGCGCGCGCCTCGGTGGCGGCTGCCGCCACGTTGTCCACGACGACCTTGATGGCCGCCTCGAACTCGTCGGCCAGTCGCAGGCGTGAGGCGCCGGCATCCTTCAGCTGCTGCGTCTTGCGCGCCATCTGATCGGTCGCCTCGTTGATCAGCCGCGCCGCACCCCGATAGGTGCCCGGCAGTCCCCGTTCCAGGACACGCCGCCAGTACTCTTCGCGGCTGGCATGCTGCAGCGAGGCGCGCGACTCACGAACGAAGGCGTCGGTGAGGTCGAGCAGATGATTGATCGCGCGGGCCAGCGGGCCAAGCGCCCCGTCACGCGCGATGCCGAGCACACGCGGTTCGAGGTCACCGTCCGCGGTGCGCTGGCACACGGAGATGATACGGGCAATCCCCTCGTGCAATGCGGCCAGTTCGGCGCGGGCCGCATCGCGCTCGGCGGTCACCGCAGCAAGCGCGTCATACTCGGTCGCTGTCGTCACGATGGTCATCTTCAGAGCGTCCAGACCCACTCGTGATACGACAGGCCTGTCTTGGCGAGCATCCCCTCGAGCATCGCAACCGACGCCACCAATCCGTCCTTGCGATCCGCGTGCCGCCGCTCGGTGCTGCGCAGCATGTCGTACATGGGTACGATCTTGTCGAGCACTCGCCGATCCGGGACCCGACGATTGGAGTGATACCCGATGATCCGTCCGTCGCCATCGAACGACGGCGTGACGTGCGCGAGCACCCAGTAGTGGTCGCCGTTGCGTGACATGTTGTTCACATAGGCGAAGATTTCGCGCCCCGATTCCACCGTATCCCAGAGTAGCTTGAAGACGGCACGCGGCATGTCGGGATGACGGATCAGCGAATGCGGGCGCCCGATGAGCTCGTGCTCTTCATAGCCGGAGACGCGGATGAACACGTCGTTCGCGTACGTGAGATGGCCCTTGAGATCAGTCTTCGAGACGATGATCTCTTCGGTGCCGAACTGGCGTTCGACGCCGGTCGGTACGACGTGGGCGGCGGCGGGCATGGCAACGGGAGCGGAAGAAAGGACAATGCGCGCATCATCAGGCGCACGAAGTTCTTCTTCGGCTCATCAGGCCGGTCGCTGCATAGGGTATTCCCCTACGCAGGCGATCGATATCGCACTGCGAAATCAGAGATTGCGACGCTTGAGCTCTGCGATGGCATGGGCGCAGGCACGCGCCGTGAGTGCCATGTAGGTGATCGATGGATTCTGGCACCCGCTGGACGTCATGGCCGAGCCGTCGGTCACGAACAGATTGGGGGCATCCCACGCCTGATTCCAGCCGTTGAGCACCGACGTTCTGGGGTCACGCCCCATGCGCGCCGTTCCCATTTCGTGGTTCGCGTTGCCCATCGGGGCAGGCGGACGGTTGGGAAGCTGGATGTTCCGCGCCCCCGCGGCCTCCAGCAGTTCGGCGGCGGCGACCGGAATGTCCTTGTGCATCGCCAACTCGTTCTCCCCCCACGCGGCGTCGATATGCAGTGACGGGATTCCCCATTTGTCGGTCAGCGTGGGGTGAATGGTGGCGCGATTGCGTTCATTGGGCAGGCACTCGCCATAGCCGTTGAACGCCATCGACCATGGCCCTGGCGCCGCCAACTGCTGTTTGAATGCCGCGCCCAACCCGGGGCTGCGGGCCAGCGCCTGCCATCCCGCTCGTGAGGCACCGCCCTGAAAGCCGAAGCCACGCAGGTAGTCCGCGCGGGCACTGCCGATGTTGCGGAAGCGGGGCACGTAAATGCCGTTCGGTCGGTTGCCGATCGTCTTGCGGTGATCGAACCCTTCGATGGTGCCACTGGTGCCCGGTGCCTTCACGTGGTCCATGATGTTGCGCCCCACCTGATCACTCGAGTTGGCCAGGCCGTTCTCGTAGCCGGGCCCGCGAGAGTTGAGCAGGATGCGCGCACTCTCGATTGCCGATGCGCAGAGGAAGACGAGACGTGCGCTGTACGTGCGGTCGGCTCCGGTCCGGGCATCGATCACGTGTACGCCAGTCACGCGCCTCGTGGACGCGTCGTAGGCGATCGAACGCACGATGCTGTGTGTGCGCACGGTGAGCCGTCCGGTGGCCTGTGCCGCGGGAATTGAGGCATTGATGCTGCTGAAGTACGAGCGTGTGCTGCACAGCCGGTGACATGGTCCGCAGTAATGGCACACGGCGCGCCCGGGGAGCGGCGCCGTGAGAATGGCGACGCGCCCGATGGTCAGAACGCGCTCCCGTCCGAATCGTGCCGCCATGCGGTCCCGCACATGCTGTTCCACCACATTCAACGCCATCGGCGGCTGAAAGATGCCGTCCGGCAGATGCGTAATCCCCTCGCGTTGTCCGCTGATCCCGATGAACCGCTCCACGTGATCGTACCACGGTGCGATATCGCGGTACCGGATGGGCCAGTCCACGCCAACACCCTCACGCGCGTTGGCCTCGAAATCGAGGTCGCTCATGCGATACACCTGCCGACCCCAGATCAGGGACTTGCCGCCAAGCTGACGGGCGCGGAACCAGTCGAACGGCTTGTCGCCGGGCGTGCTGAACGGATGGTCGACGTCATCGGTCCAGTACTGGTGACTCAGCTCGTCGAAGGTCACGGAATTGCGCTGCACACGCTGGCGGCTCTCCACGTACCGGCGGTTGCCGAGCCCGCGGAATTTCATGTCGAAGGGCGCGACGTGCTCGCGGGCATCCCGCTCCGGATCGACGGGGCGTCCTGCCTCCAGCAGCAGGACGCGCAATCCGCGCTCGGTGAGTTCCTTGGCCGCGAGACCGCCGGTCATCCCCGAGCCGATCACGATCGCGTCGATGTCGCGCAGGGGCTGTTCGGCGTGGCTCACGCGTTCACCGGTGCATTGCCGTCGTAGCGCATGGGCAGTGGGTGCGATCGGAGGTGACGGCGCATGCCAGGCTCCGAGGTGCAATAGCCGAATACGGTGAGATACTTGAGCGTGGCGAACCAGTGCGCGTTGGCGTCGGCCGCACGCGTACGACGCAGTGCGGTGACGTCGGCGTCGAACGATTCGAGCACGGCGAGTTGCTGTGCCGTGGTCGACGACGCGAAGGGCGTCTGGTGACGCTGCCGTGTGCGCGCATCGAGATCGCCCAGCCCCGTGATGAACGCACGCACCTCCGCCTCACTGTACCAGTCGGTGAGCATCGTATCGATGAACCCCGCCACGTTGGCATCGGTGGCGCCAGGCGTACTGGTGCGCGGGATGATCTGTTCGGCTGCAAGCATGACGGTACGGGCTTGCGCGGCCGTCAACGTACGCCAGCGCGCGGGCTGTACCGATCCTGTTGCGTGGATGCGCGCGCCGAGTGTTTCGAGCGAGGTCACATCGAGACCGGCGGTCACCGCCAGTCCGCCGGTCGAGAGCATCCACTGCAGCAGGGTTCGGCGATCCATGATCAGCTTCCCGTGATGGCGTAGCCGGCGCGTTCGAGAAACCGCTGTGACGCGTCGGCGCAGGCGCGCGGTGTGCGCACGCCGTCCGGTACGGCATCGAGCTCCACGATGCCCCATCCCTCGAAGCCGATGTCGTCGAGGGCGCCAAGGACGCCGCGGACGTCGACGGTACCGGCGCCCAGCTCGACGAACTGGTACGATCCTGCCGTACCCCCGGGAGCGGGGCGCACCAGATCCTTGAGGTGCAGAAAGAGCAGGCGATCACGGTAGCGCTTCACGGCATCGACCGGGTCACCTCCGGCGGCGGCCCAGTGCGCGATATCGAGTTCCAGATGCACCACCCCCGGGTCCGTGGCCTCGAGCACGCGCGCTACTTCGTCTGGGGCCTGTCCCATGTTGCCCATGTGGTTGTGGTACCCGAGGGGCACGCCGAGGTCCGCGGTGCGCTTCCCGATTTCGGTGAGCAGGCGACCCATGCGCCGGTAGTCCTCAGCCACGAGTGCGCGTCCGCGCGGGCGCTCGTCCACGACCTGCAGGAAGCGGCAGCCGGCGGCGCGGGCGAACTCCGCGTTGCGCATATGGAGGGCAATCGTTTCGGCTTCGCGCGCGGGATCCGCGCTGACCACGCCGCTCGAGAGCGCCACGAACGACAGGCGCTTGCGGGCCAGCAGCGTACGCAACTCCTCCGGTCGCGCGCCCCATCGCTGTACGGCAGACCCGCGCAGTTGAATGCCGCGCCATCCGCCATCGGCAATGTCATCGATGGCCGCCAGATCGTTGCCACCCCAGGTGATGGCCGCATATCCGAAGCGCATGCGCGTGGTGCGACCTGATGGACGTGCTGACCACGACTCGGCGGAAGGTACGGCAGACCAGCATGGGTGCCAAGGCAGCATCACCGCGGCGGCAGCACCCGCCGCCTGTCGGAGAAAGAGACGACGGTCCGGCTGCCCGAGGAGGGGAGAACGCATGCACCTCAACCTACGGGGCGCACACGCGCCCGCAATGCGGTCGTGCTGCCACCTGGCCATGAACTGGTGTCACGCAACTATCCCTCGCAGGTGCTCCAGCAAGCGGATGGCCGCTTGGGGATCAGCGTCTTCAACTCCGTCGGCGCGCAATCTCGACACCGGCAACTCGCTGCGCTTCGAGGTGCTCAAGGGTGGCGCGATCACCCGTGCGCGGCTCGATGTGGCGAAGGTCACGCCCTCCACCGAAGCGGTGGTCTTCCGGTTTGCCCCCGTCGCCGCGGGCACGTCGGTTCGCCTGCGTATGTCGGCACCTATACCGATTCGGTGCGCTACACGGTGAAGAACGGCGAGCTGCTGTGAGACCGTGCGTTTGGGCGTCCCGCCAATGCGGTGGTGCTCCCGAGTGGTTGGCTGCTGACGAACAGCAGTGTGCCGGCAGTCCTGATTCGCAAGACGCCCGGCCGGGGGGCAAGAGCCCCGCTGGATTGCCGGGGAGCGAGTGCGTAGACTCCATCTGCTCCCCATCCGCCTCCCCATGTCTGCCGCCCACTCCGTCTCCGACGAATCGGCGCCGCTCTGGTCGCTGCGCCGTCTCCCTGTCCTCCACGAGGAGGCTATCTCCCAGCTGGCCGACGTGCTGATCGACTGTGTCGATGGAGGCGCGTCGGTGAGCTTCATGGCGCCGCTGTCGCGCGAGCATGCCCTGGCCTTCTGGACGATGGTGGCCGAGGACGTGGCCGATGGCGAGCGGGTTGTGATCGTGGCCGAAGACGGCGAGGGGATCTGCGGGACCGTCCAACTCATTCTGGCGCAGCCGCAAAATCAGCCGCATCGGGCGGATGTGGCCAAGATGCTCGTGCACCGGAGGGCTCGGCGACATGGCATCGGTGGTGCGCTTATCCGCGAGGCGGAGTGTGCGGCACGCGATGCCGGGAAGACACTACTGGTGCTCGATACCATCACCGGCAGCGATGCCGATCGTCTGTACGAGCGCAATGGGTGGGTGCGTGTGGGTGAGGTCCCCGATTACGCCCTGTTGCCACATGGTGGCCTGAGCGGTACGACCATCTTCTATCGTCGCGTCCCCAACGCCACCCACGACCCCTCGGTCTCGTGACAATGCATGGTCGGACCGCTGCGCCGCGAATGATGGCGACCGGTATGCTGCTGGCGTGGGCGATGGCGTCCGGCTGTGTGCGGCCTGCCGTTCGCACGCCACCACCGCTCGAGGTGATCGATCTGGCCGTGCGCGGAGAGGGAGCGCCGGTGTATCGCATCCCGGCGCTCGCTGTCACCACGCGGGGTACGCTGCTGGCCGCCTACGATGCGCGCCCCACGATGGCCGATGTCCCGTCGCACATCGCGATCGTGCTGCGCCGCAGCGAAGACGGCGGGCGCACATGGGCGCCGCAGCAGGTGGTGCGGGCCGACACGGCCCCGCTGGGATACGGTGATCCCAGCCTGCTCGTGGACCGGGAAACGGGGCGGGTGTTCCTCTTCCATGCCGCCTCGGTACGGCAGGGGTTCGCCGGTGCCTCCACCGGCAATCGCGACGACGATCCCAACGTGCTGCACGTGGATGTGAGTGCCTCCGACGACGATGGTCGCAGCTGGCGGCACCGACGGCTGACGTCGCAGGTGAAGGACAGTACGTGGGGTGGGCTCTTCGCCAGTTCCGGCACGGCGGTGCAGCTGCAGCGCGGGCCCCATGCCGGACGTCTCGTGCAGCAGTTCGTGATCCGACGGAACGGAGGCGTGTGGGCCGCGAGTCTCGTCAGCGACGATCATGGCACCACCTGGCGCATGGGCGCGCTCGTGGGTCCCGGGGTGGACGAGAACAAAACGGTGGAGCTGTCGGACGGCACGCTGCTGCTCGACTCCCGCGCCCGTCCATTTCGACTTACGGCGCGCTCGAGCGATGGTGGCCTCACGTACGGCCCGCTGACTGCCGACTCGCAACGCGTGGACCCGGCCAACAACGGCGCCATCCTCGCCATGCGCGCCGGTCGTCGCGAGGTCCTGCTGTTCAGCAACACGGCCGACCGCACGGCGCGTCGGAACCTCACACTCCGTCTCTCCTGCGACGAAGGCCGCAGCTGGCCGTTCCTGCGGGTGCTCGAACCCGGCCCGGCCGCCTACTCCACGATGGTGGCGCTGGGCAACGACGTGGGCGTGCTGTTCGAACGTGGTGACTACGCGGCCATCAGTTTCACGCGGCTACCTGTGGCGACCGTGGGCGTGTGCCGGTAGGCGCTCCCGGCTGCGCGTAGGCGCTACAGTACTCAGTTGGCGCTGTTGCGATCCGGCGGCGTCACACCGATCAGGTGTTGCACGAAGAAGTCATTGCGCTTCTTGTCGCCGTAGGGGCCACCCGAGGTGTGGTCTGCGTTGGGAATCACCAGCAGGTCGAACATCTTGTTCGCCTTGATCAGCGCATTCACGACCTGCATGGTGCTGGCCGGGTCCACGTTGGTGTCGTACTCCCCCACCACGAGCAGCAGCTTCCCCTGCAGCTTTGCCGCGTGCTCCATGTTGGAGCTTGCCGCGTACTGCGCTCCGATCGGCCACCCCATCCACTGTTCGTTCCACCACATCTTGTCGATGCGGTTGTCATGACAGCCGGCGGCCGAGTAGGCGGCCTTGTAGAACTCCGGATGGAAGAGCATGCCACCCATGGCGTTCTGCCCACCGGCCGAGGTGCCGTAGATCCCCACGCGTGAGATGTCGTACCAGCCGTAGCGTGCGGCAACGGCACGGTGCCACAACTTGCGGTCGGGGAAGCCCGCGTCGGCGAGATTGCGGTGCGCCACGTCGTGGAAGGCCTTGGAGCGGTTCGAGGTTCCCATGCCGTCGATCTGTACCACGATGAAGCCCAGCTCGGCTAGGGTGCGCATCCCATTCATCACACTGAAGCTCTTGGGCACGAACGACCCCTGCGGGCCGGCGTAGATGTTCTCAATGACCGGGTAGCGCTTCTTCGGATCGAAATTGCCGGGGCGGAAGATCACCCCCCAGATGTCGGTGACACCGTCGCGCGCCTTCGACACGAACACCTCGGGGGCACGCCAGCCGGCGTTCACGAGTGCCGACAGGTCGGCCCGCTCGAGTGGCATCACCAGTGATCCGTCGGAGCGGCGCAGCTCCATGACCGGAGGCTGATCCACCTGCGAGTAGCTGTCCACGAAGTACTGCCGGTCGTCGGACCAGGTGATGCTGTGGTTCCCCGCTGCGGGTGTGAGATCGACCAGCCCCGTGCCGTCGAAGTTCACACGGTAGTGGTGCAGGAGGTACGGATCTTCCCCAGTGTTGCGACCATTGCCGGAGAACCAGATCTGCTGCGTGACGGTATCCACGCGCTGCACGTGACGCACCACCCACGGACCTCGGGTGATCTGCTGCCGGACCGCGCCGTTGGTGCCGTCGATGAGGTACAGGTGGTTCCACCCGTCACGCTCCGACATCCAGATCACGTCGCGGCCATCGCGCAGGTCGTAGCGAAAGCGCTTTCCCGACGAGAGGCCGTCGTTGGTGGTGTTGTAGTAGATGAAGCTTTTCGCTCGCTCCTCGAGCACCACCCGCGTGGCGCCGGATTCGGCATCGGCTTCGAGGACGCGATAGAGCTGGTGCCCCCGCTCGTTGTACTCGAACGAGACGGCGCGGGAGTCATCGCGCCAGACCGGCTGCGTGATGCTGTAGGGAGTCGGGAAAAGCCCCTGCTCGATGCGGATCATGCGGCGTGTGGCCACGTCGAAGAGGGCAGGCTCACGCAGGTCGCGCACGTCGCCCGGCTTCTCGTAGAAGCGCGCCGTGTCGCGCGGCTGCAGCTGATCGGCGGGTGAGGAGAGCACGTACTTCACCATGCGGCGTTCACCTGGGGTGACGCGCCACGCCACGACCTTGCGGCTGTCGGGGGACCAGCGGATCGACTGCGGCGAATACGGCGACGACTCGCGTCCGTCGAAGCTGAGTGGCTGCCAGGTCGTGTCGGCGCCGGTCACGCGACGTGTGTGCAGATTGAACTGCCGCACCGTCACCTCGGCGCTGCCGTCAGGGCTGCGGCGGGGCCCCTCCGACGGCGCGCGCAACGGCGGCTGGAAGAGCCGACGCACCTCGTCGGTGGCCTCCATCGCCTCCGGCGAAGGGCCCTCATCGGGTAGCGAGTCGTGTACGTCATGCGCCTCGTGTACGTGCGGCGCGCGTGCGCCGCCACGACCATTGCCGTCGACGAGGGGGGCGGGCCCCACGCGCGTACATGCCGTTTCCGGAAGGCGGCAGCGCCAGAGCATGCGTTCGGCGACGAAGGTCAGCGCCGTATCGCCTTCCATCGTGACCGTCGTGAAGGGGAGCGTCACCGGCGTGTAGCGCACGGTATCGTGCTGCAGTGCGGCGGCCACGCGCGCATGATCGAAGAGCGGTGTGCGCGTGCGCTGTGCAGCGTCTGCCAGCACGAAGCGATTGCCGCCGGTCGTACTGACGCGATACCAGAACCGGCTCGGGGCATACCAGTGCGGTGCGTCGGGGATGCCGACCGCCAGTCCCTGAAAGCGCTTCGTCAGGGCTTCCGCTCGCCGATAGTCTGCGGCCCGTCCCTGCGCGTAGAGTACGCTCGGCGCCATCGAAAGCAGGAGGAACGACACGGGGAGGGCACGACGAATGGGCATCTCACACCTGAGAGGTCGCGGATCGGCAGGCAGGCCGCGGTGGCCGGGATCGACCTCGGGAATGTGCGTTCCGGATTAGCTTCCCCGCCATGCTGCAACCACGAACCTTGTCGCGGGCGCGGTGGGCTACGCGCGCGCAGTTCATGCATCTTGGCATCATCGCCGGCCTGTTCGGTGCGCACGTGCCTTCTCTGGCCACACGGTACGCGTTCACCGAACGCCGTATTGCCCTCGCGCTGCTGGCGTCGACGGCGGGATCGGTCGTGATGCTGCTGCTGGCCGGCCGCATCATCGCCCGGCTTGGCGCTCGCAATACCACGGTGCTCGCCGGGGCGCTCTTCTGCGTGGGGCTCGCACTGCTGCTGCACCTGCCCTCGTGGTGGCTCGTCTTCCCCGTGATGTTCTGTTACGGCAGTGGACAGAGCCTCTACGACATTGCCATCAACGCCGAAGGGTCGGTGCTCGAGATTCTCGGCAGCAAAGCGGTGCTGAGCGGATTCCACGCCATGTTCAGCGTGGGGGCCATGCTTGGCTCCGGCGCCGCCTCGCTCATGTTCCGCGCACAGCTGGCGTCGGGTACGCAGCTCGTACTGGTCGCCGCGGTGGTGGTGACCGGGATGGTCGTGGCGTCGCGCGGCATGTTGCCCGTGCATCCATCGGCCGATGCCGGTGACGCGCACTTTGCGTGGCCGCATGGGATACTGCTGCTGGTCGGCCTGCTGATCATGTCGGGGATGCTGGCCGAGGGGGTGATGTACAACTGGAGCGTGCTGTACGTGCAGCAGGAACTCGGGGCACTCCCCGAGCGTGCGGCGCTGGCGTACGTGAGCTTCTCGGCGGCCACGGCGCTGATGCGCTTTGCCGGCGACTGGGTACGCGCCCGCGTGGCCGAGCGCACGATCGTTGTCGTGGGAGCGCTCGTGGCATCGTGCGCCATGGCGTTCGTGCTGCTGGCACGCAATGTATCGGTCGCCATGGTGGGGTTTGCCTTCGTGGGTATGGGGCTCGCCACCGTAGTCCCCATCCTGTACAACGCCGCCACCCGGGTACCGGGAGTGAGCCGAGCCGCCGCGATCGCGTCGGCGTCGTCGATCGGCTACGTGGGGTTCATGATCGGCCCGCCGATCGTGGGCGGCATCGCGCAGGCATCGAGTCTCTCGTGGGCGCTGTGTACTCTCATTGTCGCCAGCCTCGTGCTGATGCTTGGCGTGGTGCGCATTCCGCTGGGACACCGGGCCACGTCGTGATGACGAGCGCGCACGAACATTCGCCCCGTGCAATGCAACCGCTCCCCGTGATCGTGTCGTGGAGTGGTGGCAAGGACAGCACGCTCATGCTCGAGCGGTTGCTGAGCGATCCCGCGCATCGCGTGGTGGCGCTGCTTACGTCGGTGTCGGCGGTCTACGATCGCGTGAGTATCCACGGAGTCCGACGCAGCATTCTTCACGCACAGGCGCGGTCGCTGGGATTGCCGCTACACGAGGTGCGGTTGGGGGCGATCTCCAGCAACGCCGAGTACGAGGCGGCGTTCGCCGCCGGGCTGTGTGAGCTCGAGGCTACGTATCCGGAGGTGCGGCACATGGCGTTCGGCGACCTGTTTCTCGAGGATGTGCGTGGTTACCGGGAGGCGCTGCTCGGTCGCCTCGGCTGGACCGGGGTGTACCCGCTGTGGGGCGAAGCCACGCCACAGCTGGCACGGGAGTTCGTGGACCGCGGATTCGTGGCCACGCTCACCTGCGTCGATACGCAGCAGCTCGACGGGCTCTTCGCGGGGCGGGTGTACGACAGCCAGCTGCTCGACGAGCTTCCCGGGTCGGTGGACCCCTGCGGCGAGCGCGGGGAGTTTCACACCTGTGTGACCGCCGGGCCGATCTTTCGCACGCCGATTCCGGTGCGCATCGGCGAACGGGTGCTGCGCGACGCACGCTTCATGTACTGCGATCTGGTCGATGACGCAGACTGATCTTTGGGGACCGCATCCCGCTATTATGCAGGCGGTGCCCCTGCTCTCGGGAGCATTCCCCTCAATCCGCCGCGCCGATCGTCATGCAGCCTGATGTCCAGCCCTTGCCCGCCACGCTCTCCGCTC
Organism: uncultured Gemmatimonas sp.; assembly: GCA_964577455.1. Classification (GTDB taxonomy): domain Bacteria; phylum Gemmatimonadota; class Gemmatimonadetes; order Gemmatimonadales; family Gemmatimonadaceae; genus Gemmatimonas. The sequence goes on from CAZNZG010000028.1 coordinate 15,255, forward strand.
CGCAGACCGCAGCCCTGTCGGTCGCGCTGGGGGTAGTCGCGTACGCCATCATCGATGCCACGCCATGGTTCACATCGATGGGCATTCCGCAGGGGGCCGTACAGTTTCTCTGGCTGCTCTTCGTGATGTTCGGCAGCGGGCTGTGCGGCTGGTTGCGCCCTGATCGTGCCTGGCGCTGGGCCACGACCCTTCTGTTCACCCAGCCGGTGCTGATGCTGATCGTGACGGCCATCCGCGGTGAGCCCGACGACTCGCCCGAGACCATTCCGGCGCGCACGTCGGTGTTCATCGCGAGCGTCTTCATCGCCACGGTCAGCCCCTTTGCGCTGATCGCCGCGAGCGCCATGGCGTCCAAGCGACGCTCCGAGCAAGGCTGACGGGGGACGACGCGCGGCAGGGAGGCGCCGAGGGAGAAGCTGTCGGGGAAATCCCCGTAGACGGAACACATGGCGGTCGCATATTCAGCGTATCGCATACCTGTATCTGCAGCCCGCCCCGCATGCCCCGTCTCCGAGCGCCATTTCGTCGCGTCCTCCAGATTCTCGCCGCCCTCGCTGCCGTCGGCGGGGCCGCCACGGGGGCTCGCGGCACCTCGACCGCCGTACGCCCGGCCGTGCGCGCCGACACGGTGCAGGATGGGGATCCCATCGCGGCGCTGCAGGCGCGGCTCGATGCCGGTACGATCACGTTGGCCCACGACTCGGTGCTGGGCTACCTGCCGGCCCTGCTCGAGGCGCTCGATATCCCCGTTTCCTCGCAGACGCTCGTCTTTTCGCGCACGAGCCTGCAGACCGACCGCATTACCCCATGGTCGCCACGCGCGCTCTACTTCAATGACCATGTGTACGTGGGGTACGTCCTCGAGAGTCCTTTTCTCGAGATCGGCGCGGTACATCCGAAGACCGGGGCCGTGTTCTACACCCTCCACCAGGAGCCGCGGGGCACGGTGGCCTTCTCGCGTGAGACGACCACCTGCCTCATGTGCCATGCGTCGCGCAGCGCGACCGGTGGGGTACCGGGCTTCATGGTGCTCAGTACGATCGCCGATCGTCACGGCTACCCCATCACCGGCATGCACGACGGGAGTACCAGCGATGTCGTACCGGTCACGCAGCGATTCGGCGGGTGGTACGTGACCGGCCGCATGGCCGGCGGCGCGCATGGTGGCAACGTGTACGCGCCGCTGCTCGGTCACGAGGTGCACGACAAGCGTGCCTATCGTGCGCAGTATGCGGCGCAGTTCGAGAAGCAGCCCGACGGTGACCGTTCGTCGCTGGCCGGGCTGTTCGACACCACGTACTACCTGCGCGGGCAGAGCGACATCGTGGCGCTCATGGTGCTCACGCACCAGACGGTGGTGCACAACCTCATCACCGCCACACACGAAGCCGCCCGCGAAGCGATCGTCGAAGCACAGATCGGTGTGGTGCGGTACGACGGTACGGTCGCGCCGGTGAACGCGCGGTTGCGGGGCGCGATCGACAACCTCACGCGCGCCATGCTCTTCGTGCAGGAGGCGCGGCTTCCCGGTCGTGTGCGCGGATCGACCTCCTTTACCGACGACTTCACCCGGCACGCGGTGCGCGACCGCAGGGGACGATCGCTGCGTGATTTCGACCTGCAGCGGCGTCTCTTCAGGTACCCGATGAGCTTCCTCGTGTACTCGGAGTCGTTCGATATGCTGCCCCTCATGGCACGACGCGCCGTGTACGCCCGGTTGCGCGATGTTCTCGAGGGGCGCGAGCCCAGTGATCTCTCGGTCGAGGAGCGGACGGCCGTCACCGAGATTCTCACCGAAACGAAGCCGGAGTTCCGCGTACTCCGCTGAGGGTAGTCTCGGCGTGTAGGAATTCCCCCGTCATCCTGCGGTATTCATCCCGACAGACGAAGACGCCGTTCATGTCCACTTTCGGCGCTGCCCCTTCATCTCCCCAGGCAGCGAATGGAGTACCCATGAACGTGACGACGATGTTCTGCAGTGGCTGTGACCGCGAGGTGGCCGTGGTGGTGACCGACGACGCCCCCGACGATGCCCACGCCAACGTGACCGGCGGAGAACTCGCCTGCCTCGAGGTCGGCACACACTGTACGGGATCGCTCTGCCCGGTGGGCGCCGCCGAGCCACGTGCCATGGTGCATCGTCTCCTCCGGAACGGGTTGCCCACCAACCAGCTCACCAGAGTGAGCGGATATTGCGACGGGTGCGGACTCGAGTCGGAGTTGGCCCTCGTGGGTGAGAATCGGGCCTCCTGCCTCGTGTGCGGCACCACGAGACCCTGGGAGGCGGTCCTCTAGGGAACAGCGGCACGGATGTGCGGGACATGGTGTTATCGTCCCCGCATGTCCCGCGTGGTCTTCGTAACCGGAGGGAGTGGCTTCATCGGCCGTCCACTCGTGGCGCAGTTGCTGCGCGACGGGTGGACGGTTCGTGTCCTGGTGCCTGATCCCGCGGAAGCCGGCGCTCGCTCCGTGGCCCGGCTGGGCGCCTCGCTGGTGAGCGGCACCGTACACGATGACGCCACACTGCGCGCGGCCATGGCCGGCGCGGAGGTGGTGGTACACGCCGCCGGACACTACGAGCTGGGGGTGAGCGGCGCGGCATGCCGCCGTATGCAGCACACCAATGTGGAGGGCACCCGCACCGTGCTCGCCGCCGCCCGCAGCGCCGGTGTGGCGCGCGCGGTCTACGTGTCGAGCACGATGGCCTTCGGCGACAGCGGCCCCGCCCCGCGTGACGACACATGGCGCCGCGTATCGCCCTATGGCTCCTGCTACGAACACACCAAGAGCCTCGCACACGAGGTGGCGCGGCAGATGGAGCAGGACGGACTCCCCGTGGTGTACGTGGCGCCCAACGCCGTGATCGGCCCCAATGATCACTCGGTGTGGGGCTGGTTCGTGCGCATGTACCTGCACCGGCTGCTCGCGCCCATGGGGTGGGCGCCGGAGACGATCCTCGGCTGCGTGTACGTGGACGATGTGGCCGATGGGATCGCACGCGCCGCGGCGCGGGGCGTGCCGGGGCGCACGTACTTCCTGAGCGGTGAGTTCCTCACCACGCGCGAACATCTCGCGCTGTGGACGCAATATCCTGGCGGTTGGCCCATCCGCACGTGGGTGAGCACCGGAACGGCCGCGCGGATCTTCGCGCTCTACGCGCCGCTCATGCGCGCCCTTCGCCTGCCGGCGGTGATCAGCGCGGAAACGGCGCGCACCGGCGCCACCAGCATGTGGTATCCCTCCGCGCACGCCCGGCACGACCTGCAGTGGGAGGCGCGCGAGGCCGCACGCATGTGGCGCGACACGTTCGAAGGGGAGCTGGCGCTCCTGCCTGCACGCCGCGGGCAATCGCTGCGTCGCAAACTGATGCCACTCCCCGCCGATCTGCGACCCTGAGATCGTACCGTCCGCGCTACGGCACCGTCTGCAGGTCGAGCGCCCACGTCTCGCCGATCTCGCGAGCGCCGAAGAGTTCATGGGCCTCACTGCGCATCAGGGAGAATCCCTCCGCCACGTAGATGGCCCGCGCCGCCACCAGCACCGAGTTGGTCCAGAGCTCGAGGCGGCGATAGCCACGGGTGCGTGCGCCGTCAATGCAGGTGCGAACCAGCAGGCGGCCAAGGCCAAGCCCTCGCGCCGACGGCTCCACGTAGAGCAGGCGCAGCTTGGCCGTGCCGTCGCTGGCTCTGGTGAGCAACACGGAGCCCACGATCTCGCCGCTGCGCTCGGCGATCCACGCGGCGTCCATTCCTGCATCGTACTGCTGCACGAAATCGGCCGCGACGCGCGCCACGAGCGCCTCGAAGCGCTCCCCCCATCCGTACTCGCGATGGTAGAGGACTCCGTGCCGATGCACCACCCAACCGAGGTCGCCCGGGCGCGGCGCGCGGAGCACGATGCCGTTCACGGGGGTCAGGGCTGAATCACGCGCCGCCGCTTCATCAGCGCCTCGATTTCGTCCATCTCGCGCGGCACGAGGGAAATGCGCTCGAGCCCCTTTGCGGTGATGATGTAATCGTCCTCGATGCGTATACCGGTGTTCTCGTACTTCTTCACGGCGGCCAGTACCTTGGCCTTGAACTGCCGATTGCGCGGCGTGTCCGGAAGTACGTCGAGGGCGCGTGTGCTCACGTAGATGCCGGGTTCGATCGTGAAGGCATCGCCCTCGGCGAAGCGGCCGCCGTTGAGATCGCCCTGCAGCGGATCGTGCACGGCGAGCCCGATGCCGTGTGAGATGCCGTGGATCATCCACAGATTGGCCTGCTTGCATCCTTGCGGATTGGCGGTGCAGTCCACGCGCCAGGGCGGATCGTACTGCGCGTCCTCACTCTCGATGAGGCCAAGGGCCGCGAGTCCCCTGGTGCGCACCACCACCGTGCTGTCGGCGGCGGCGCGAATGCTCATGCCGGGCTTCGAGTTCCGTTCGGCGGCCTTCTGCGCGTCGAGCACGAGCTGGTAGAGTTGGCGCTGCTCCGCGGTGTAGCTACCACTCACCGGAATGGTCCGCGTGATGTCGGCCGCGTAGCCGCGATACTCGGCGCCGGCATCGATCACGACGAGATCCCCCGGCTTCACCGGGTCCATGTCTTTCATGTAGTGGAGCGTGGTGCCGTTGTATCCGGAGCCCACGATGGAGCCGTACGCCACCCGTTCGGCGCCGCGCCGCGTGAACTCGTACTCGATGGCGGCGCGGAGTTCGTACTCGTGCTGCGGGTTGGCCGTAAGCATCGCCGCGCGATGTCCCTCGCTCGACACTTCGACGGCCCTGCGGATGAGCGCGAGTTCGGCCGCCGACTTCTTCGCGCGCACCGCCAGCACGTGCGGCATGGCGTTGCGGATGGTGAGCTGGGGATGCTTGCGGGCCAGCGCCTTCACTGCTTCCTGTCCACGCGTGAGCGTGTCGGCGCGCGAGAAGTCCATCGTCTCCACATCGGGGATGTGGTAGAAAGGCAGCCCGGTGCTCACGAGCGAGTCGAGCACGGCGGGGAGTGCCCCGAAGGAGCGCGCCGGCAGTCCCGTGCGCGCCACGCTGTTGGTGGAGTCGGTACTCTTGCCGTAATAGAACGCGGTGCGCGGTTCCATCTTGCTGAGGAACAGCGTGGTCTGCGGCACCTTGTTGCGCACGACCATCACGAACGCATGGTCCGCTTCGTTCAACTCGGTGAGATAGCGGAACGCCGCGAGCTGATAGAACGTGCTGAAGTCGTGGACCAGCGTGCGGCCGCCGAACGCCAGAACCACCCCGTCGCCGATGCGTTCGGCAAAGGCGGCACGACGGGCGGCCACCTCCGCCAGGGTGATCGAAGTGTCGGACTGCGCCGGGAGCGAAGTGATCGGCGCGTGGGCGGCGGCCAGCAGGATGGCGGCGCCGGCGAGAGTAGGGAAGCGCATGACAGCGGGGCGTTGAGGAACTGAACGATCTGCTCCAAAACTTACCCCGCTGCCGGTACGCATGCCCGGAGGCGTGAGGTCAGATCTTGGCCAAAACCGCGATGCGCTCACGGTTGGACACCACCACGCCGCCGGGGCGCTCGACGGTGACCGCGAAGAGGACGGCCTCGTTCACCGCCAGGCGCGCCCGGATGGGGACCAGCACATCCGTCTCACCCGGCGGGATGTCGAACACGCCACCATCCACCGGATAGCGTTCGTCCCGCTGCTCGTCGAAGATCCACAGCTGGTACTGCCAGGCGCCTGGATCATTGCTGGCCAGTCGCGTGAAGCGCATGAGCCCACGCTGCGAGACCGGGTCCCAGAGGACCTCGCCCTCGGCGCCCATGGCGGCGCGGTCACCGGTCGCGCTCCACGCGCGGCGGACGAGTGCGGGAGTGGCGAGCAGCGAGTCACGCAGGGCCACGCGGGCGTCGATGGCCACGGCCGGCGTCGTCATCCGGCTTTCGCCGTCACGTCCGTTCGTGTTGCGCCCGCTTACCCACAGCGCCAGCACGGCCGCGGCGGCGAGCCAGCCGGTCCACATCACCGCCGAACGCGCACGACGGGGCTCGGTCAACGGCATCCGGGATGAGGTGATCGGCGGCACGGTGCGCGCGCGCACGAGCGCCTCACCGGTAGCCGTGAGGCGGGTGGCAAGGGCGGGGGGGAGGGCGTCGTCGTCGCCGAGCTGCTCGGTGAGCATCGCGGCGGTGAGCTCTCCGGCCAGCAGCTCCTGCTGCGACACGTTGAAGTCGTCGTCCATGGAATTCGCGGAGATGCCGGTCATACCGTGCCCTCGGCGTCGGGGCGTGTGGGCACGTCGGTGGGGGATGCGGTCGAATGCAGCAGGTCACGCGCGCGTTGCAGCCCGCGACGGATGTGCGATTTCACGGTGCCGAGCGGTGTGCCGGTTTCCCGGGCGATTTCGTCGTGGGTACGGCCGTGCACGAGCGAGAGCTCGAGCATCGTGCGCTGTGTCACCGGCAGTGCCTGCAGCACGGCGTGCGCGCGTTCCACGCGCGCCTGCCGGTCGAGATCCGGTTCAATGTCGTCGGCGCGGTCGAAATCGTCGGGGAGCGGCTCCAGCTCCACGGCGCGCTGCCGGCGCCGCATGCGATCGATGAGGCGTCGCCGCGTGACCATGGCCACCCACCCCGCCTCGGTGGCACGCGTGGGATCGTAGCGGCCGCTCGATCGCCAGAGGTCCACGAAGACTTCCTGCACGGCGTCCTCCACGTCGCGCGGGTCGGGCGACCACCGCCGCGCGAGCGCCCAGACGAGGGGGCCGTAGCGGTCCACGCACTCGCGCACGGCCAGTTCATCACCGGCCGCCACGCGCGGCAGCAGGTGAACCACGTCGGCCACATCACCGCTCATGGGGGTGCCAGCGGCGGTGTCGCTCCGCACCAGCGACAAGCGGGCACGGGGCGGCGGATGCGGTGGGAGTCCGGATGACTCCATACGGGACGGTGTTGAGGCAACCAGCGGGCGGCCGTGATCCACGAAAACTCCATTCGGGAAAGGAACTGTCGGGAAGGCCTTCGCACGGATGCTCCCCTTGGATGCAGTCACGGGCCCTGCATCCAAACCGGCCCGCTCCGACGAACTGCGAGTCACGTCTCCGGGATCCCGGGCGGCCTCCCGCCGCGCCGCATCCCGCTGTCAGCCCCACTCCTCGTCACGTATGCCGGAGATTCCCATGTATCGTTCCATCCTGTCCGTCAGTCGCGCTGCCGCCCGTGTCCTCGCCCGCTCCGTGGCTCGCACCGCGCTCGTGCCTTGCGCCGTGCTTGGCATGCTCGCGGTATCTCCTGCCGTTTCCTCGGCGCAGCATCCGTCGCGCGGGCCGAGCATTCCGCAGGTGGCCAAGACGGCCGGGCAGTTCACCACATTGCTCGCCGCCGTCGACGCCGCCGGGCTCACCGAGACACTGCTCGGGCGTGGGCCATTCACCTTGTTCGCCCCCACCGACGAGGCGTTCCGGCGGCTCCCCAGCGGCACGGTGGCCGACCTGCTGAAGCCGGAGAATCGCGAGAAGCTGGTTACGCTGCTCACCTATCACGTGGTGCCTGGACGCGTGACGGCGGCGCAGGCGCGGACGCTCAGCAATGCCGAAACGGTAGCGGGGCAGAAGGTGCAGCTGCGTGACGTTGATGGCGAATTGCGTGTGAACAACGCCGTGGTACGTCTGGCCGACGTGCCCGCAAGCAACGGGCTGGTGCACGTGATCGATCGCGTGCTGATGCCTCAGGCACAGCCTTGCGAGAACGGCAGCCACGGCAGCGCCGGTTCCGGCCGAACCGGGC
>CAZNZG010000029.1:0-22685 GCA_964577455.1 uncultured Gemmatimonas sp.
ATCACGACGACGACGGCGACCGCCATCTAGTAATCGATTTCGACACCCCGCTCTACGGCCTCACGGTTCTCGGCATCCACTGGGGCGGCGGCGTGTTCAAGCACATCCACGGCGCCCCGAAGGGGCTCGGCACTGCCTTCTTCGTGTTCGACGCGGGCGAAGACGGTCTCGACAAGATCTACATGAGCCACCGCTGGTCGCAGTCCGTCTCCAACGCCGCCCTGTACGGTACCGGGCAGCCGTGCGCAGGGAGCGAATGTGGCGGAGGTGGCATCGTCGACGCCGTTGTCCCGGAGCCCTCGACCTACGCGCTCATGGGCGCGGGGCTCGCCGCACTTGGCGTGATCGCCCGCCGCCGTCGGCGCCGGGATCCCTGATTCGCCCGTAGGGTCGTCGGTCCGAACGGCGGCTGCGCAAACGACGACACGTTGAACGACGAAGGCCCCGCTGTGGTCAGCGGGGCCTTCGTGCTAGCGAGGAGGTCCTGTGTCAGAAGGTCACGGTGACCGTGGCCGAGCACGGGGAGCCGCCCACCGCACACACCCGGTAGGCATAGCTGCCGCGCGCCAGCTTGCTGTCGTTTTGCGCGCCGTCGTTTGCCGTCACGAGGTAGCGCACGTTGTTGCGCCAGATCTCCACGCTCGTGCCGGTCACGCTGCCCCAGGCAAGACGCGCTGTATTCCCCGACTTGCTCACCTGCCGCGTCACGGACAGCGTGGGCGTCGCCGTCGGTGTCGGCGTCGGCGTCGGCGTCGGGTTCGTGGTCGTCGTGGTCGTGTCGGCGGGTGTCGTCGTGGCCGCAAAGATGTTGGACAGAAGCAGATTCGGCGATCCGGTACCGGCGCTCGTCACCACATTGGCTGTGGCCCCTGCCAGCATAGAGCTGCGCACCTGGTTCGGCGTGTAGGCGGGATAGCCGCTGAGGATCAGCGCCGCGACGCCGGCCACATGCGGGGCGGCCATAGAGGTACCGCTCTTCAACGAGTAGCCAGTGTTGGACGAGAACAACGCCGAGTTGATCGAACTCCCCGGGGCAAAGAGATCCACGCAGCTGCCCCAGTTCGAGTAGGCCGCCTTGCTGTCGTTCGATTCGGTCGCGCCGGTGGTCAGTGCGTTCGGCGTGGAGGCCGGTGACTGATTGCAGGCGTCCACCCCGCTGTTCCCGGCCGATACCGCCACGACCACGCCCGCCTGCACCGTGCGGGTCACTGCGTCGTTGAGCGACGTGCTCAGCGAGCCGCCAAGGCTCATGTTGGCCACCATCGGCACGCTCGGGTTGGCCTTCTTCTGCGACGCGATCCAGTCGAGCCCCGCGATCGCGGTGCTCCACGAGACGCTACCGGTGCAGCTGGCCACACGAACGGGTACCACCGAGGCGCCCGGCGCTACACCAACCGTGGCACCAGCCGCCGTACCGGCGACATGCGTGCCATGGCCGTGGCAGTCGGCGGTGTTGTTGTCGCCGAAGCCCGAGAAGCCCGGGAGCATGCGGCCGGCGAACTCCTGATGATTGCCGTTGATGCCGGTATCGAGGATGTACACCCGCACGCCCGCGCCACTGGCCGAGTAGCTGTACGTCTGGTTCAGCGGCAGCGCACGCTGGTCGAGCCGGTCCTGCCCCCACGAGCGCGCCGTCGTGGTCACCGTGTTGTCGACCTTACCTACCGCATCCACCTCGATCCGCTTGATCCCCTTCGCCCGCTTGAGGTTCTCGAGCGCCACCGGCGACATCCGCGCCGCAAACCCCTTGAGCGCGTGCTGGTAGGTGTGCTTCGTGCTGCCGCCCAGCTGGTTCATCAGCGCGCGGGCGCGGCCCGTGGGATCGCCTTCGCTGTCGTCGAACGTCACGATCACGTCGACGGCCGAGTTGCTCGACGCGTTGCTGGCCGCAGCCGCGGCGCTCGGCAGTGCGACCGCTTCGGGCGCGGTCACAGGGGTGCTGCTATCGGAGCAGGCAGCCAGGGAAAGGGCGGCCAGAGTGGCGGCGGCGGAGCGAAGTGTCGTGCGCATGAGGAAACCCGTCAGGCGAGGGGCGAAGGTGCGTCCGCTGGATGCGGGCCGCATTCACCGGAATGACGGATTGCGTGACGAATCGACACGGCCCCCTTCACACTTCGGGACTGACGTTGCCACTGGTGTAACGGTCGCTGAGTCGGAATTCACGTGACGCGTGAGGCGTGTCACACGGGCGGTGCAATCATTTCGCCACGTGCACCACCAACAGGCATTGCGTGGCCAACGATGCCCGAGGCGTGCGCGAACGCCGGACCATCAGGCACCGCACACGCAACAGAACGACGTGCCGCGCCACGCCACGAACACGAACGCGGGCCTCCGCATGTGCGGCAGGCCCGCGTTCCCCATTTCATGCTCGCCGTGTGACGCTGGCCTTGGCTGATCGGCGCGTGCCGATCAGAACGTGACCGTGACCGTTGCCGAGCAGGGGGTGCCGCCCACCGCGCACACCCGGTAGCTGTAGCTCCCCCGGGCAAGCTTGCTGTCGCTGTGTCGTCCGTCGTTGGCGGTGGTCAGATACCGCGTGCCGTTGCGCCACACTTCCGTGTTCGCACCGCTCACGCCGCTCCACGTGAGAACGGCGGTGTTGCCTGATCGTGCGCTCTGCCTGGTCACCGTGAGCACCGGGGTGGATGGCGTGGCGCCGGTCGACGAACCACCCGCCGATGTCCCCGGCGTTCCGCCATCGGCCGCTACGGTCGTGGCGCTGAAGATGCTGGAGAGCAGCACATTGGGAGAACCCGTGCCGGCACTCGTGACCACGTTGGGCGTTGCGCCGGCGAGCATCGAAGCGCGCACCTGATTCGGGGCGTAGCTCGGGTACGCGCCGAGGATCAGCGCGGCCACTCCAGCCACGTGCGGAGCGGCCATCGACGTCCCACTCATGGTCACGTACCCGGTGTTCGTGGCATACGCCGCCGACGCGATCCCGGCGCCGGGCGCGAACAGATCCACGCAGGTGCCGAAGTTCGACCAGCCTGCCTTTGCGTCGTCCGCTTGTGTGGCCCCGGTGGTCAGCGCGGCGGCGGCGGCGGCCGGAGACTGGAGACAGGCATCGGTGCCGCTGTTCCCGGCCGATACCACGACCACCACCCCTGCCTGGACGGTGCGGTTCACGGCGTCGTTGAGCGAGCTGCTGAGGGAACCGCCCAGGCTCACGTTGGCGACCATCGGCACACTGGGGTTGGTCGCCTTCTGCGACGCGATCCAGTCGAGACCGGCGATCAGGCTACTCCACGCTACGCTGCCGGTGCAGGATGCCACCCGCACGGGAACGAGCCACGCCCCCGGGGCTACGCCCGCCGCGGCGCCGGCGGCGGTCCCGGCCACATGCGTGCCATGTCCATGGCAGTCTGCCGTGTTGTTGTCCCCGAACGCCGAAAAGCCCGGCAACATACGCCCGGCAAACTCCATGTGATTGCCGTTGATGCCGGTGTCCAGGATGTACACGCGCACTCCGGTGCCGCTCGACGAAGCGGTATACGCGTTGTCGAGTGGCAGTGCCCGCTGATCGAGACGATCCTGCCCCCACGACAACGGCGTACCGGCAGCATCGAGTGCCCCAAGGCCATCGACTTCGACGCGAATGACGCCGGCAGCGCGGGTGAGCTGCTCCACGGCCATGGGCGATACGCGCGCGGCGAAGCCCTTCAACGCATGCTGATAGGAGTGCGAGGGGCGTCCGCCCAGCTGCTGCATCAGGGCCCGGGCGCGACCGACGGGATCACGCTCGCGTTCGTCGAACGTGACGATCACGTCAACGGTCCTACCGGACGTCGCGTTGGCGAGCATGGTCGCTCCGTCGGCCGCAGCCGGGGCGGTGACGGAGGAGTGGGGGTCGGCGCAGGCACCCAGCGCAAGGACGGTGACCAGAACCGCAGCGTCGCGGACCTTCGATCGCATGAGCAGACAGGTGGCACGGGGAACGGCTGGGCGAGCGCCCCAGGCAGTCGCGCACGCGGCATCGCATGCACGTACTCCCATGGTAGAGCTCGCCGAGAACGCGCCAGATTTCCACCGAATGGGGAATCCCACAAGCACGTACAATTACGCGTTTCAGCATGGGCATAACCCCATGCAGGACAACTGCTTGTGGTGCGTCGAGGCCGGTATGTCCCGGGCTATCCACGGAACGGAAAACCCGCTCGTGTCGGGAGTTGCCAAACTGGTCCGGGGGGTGGGCGTTTTACGGCGCGCACGCGCGACCTGCCCCGATCGACCACGCGACGCACGCGGCCATCACAGTCGGCGGATCGGACGCCTACGCCCTTGCCGCCCGCAGGGCGTTGAGAATCACCGCCACGTCGATGGCTTCCTGGATCAGCGCGCCGGCCACGGGCGTGAGCTGTCCGGCCGCGGCAAAGGCCATCCCCACCAGGGAGAGGCCGAGCCCCACACCGATCGACTGGCGCGCGATCGCCAGCGCCCGGCGCCCGATGCGCACCGCTTCGGGGATGCGCGAGGGATCGTCCACCAGCAGCACCACGTCGGCTGCTTCGGCCACCACGCCGCCACCATGCCCGGCGAGCGCCACTCCCACCGTGGCCGTGGAGAGACTCGGCGCGTCGTTCGTGCCATCACCCACCATCAGCACGCGGCGCCCCGATTGCTGGAGCGCCGCCACGCGCGTGACCTTCTCCTCCGCCGACAGATCGCCGGCGTACTGCGTGATGCCCACCGCGTCGGCGATCGCCTTGACGTTGGCCTGCTTGTCGCCGGACAGGAGATGCGCATCGGTGATTCCCAGCGCACGCAGGGCACCGAACATTGGGGCCAGCTCGGGACGCAAGCGGTCTGCGAACTCCACCCGTGCCAGACCCCCGCCGCCGCTCGCATCACCGCCGTTGGCCCCCCCATCGGTGACGATGTAGGCCCGGAGCCCGGTGGCCCCTTGCTCCATGCTGGCGAGCGTTTGGGTGAGGGTGTCGACCGCGTGGGGCTGCATGCGCGGCATGCGCTGCAGCGCCTCGCGCACGAAGTCGGGGGACCCCACGGCCACCTCCTCGCCGTCCACCACCCCCCGCACGCCGCGGCCGGGGGTTTCGTGCAGCGCACTCGCCACCCGCAACACGGCGCCGCGCGACTCTGCTTCTGCCACGATCACGCGGGCCAGCAGGTGCCCAGAGCCCTGCTCGACTGCTGCACCACGTGCGAGCAGCGCGAGTGGATCGACCCCGTTGGCCACCACGACGTTCGCCACCTGCGGCTTCCCCACCGTAAGCGTGCCGGTCTTGTCGAAGACCGCGGTATTCACGCGCGCCAGCCCTTCCAGCGCGCCGCCGCTGCGCACGATGATCCCGCGCTTGGCCGCGCGATTGATACCGCCGATGATCGCCACCGGCGCCGCCAGAATGAGCGGGCAGGGAGTGGCCACCACCAACACCGCCAGTACGCGCGTCCAGTCGTGCGACACCAGCCACGCACTGCAGCAGGCCAGCAGCGTGAGAGGCGTGAACCATACCGCCCAGCGGTCGGCGGTGCGCTGCAGCGGGCTCTTCGACGCCTGTGCTGACCGCACGAGGTCCACGATGCGGGCGTACTGGCTGTCCTGTGAGCGACGCTCGGCCCGCAGGGTGAGCGCCCCTTCCTGGTTCACGCTTCCCGACAGCAGCGTGGTGCCGGCCGCAGCCCGCACCGGGACCGGCTCGCCCGTGAGACGAGACGTGTCCACATGCGAGGTGCCATCCACCACCACCCCGTCGGCGGGGACGAGTTCGCCGGGGCGCACGAGCAGCAGGTCACCCGGCGCAATCTGTTCGGCCGGGATGTCCTGCACACGTTCCCCGTTCACGCGGTGTGCCGTACGTGGGGCATCCGCCTCGAGAGCCGCGACGGCGTTGGAGGCGCGCGCCACCGCATACGCGTCGAGGGCCTCGCCACCGGTCTGCATCAGCACCACCACGAGCCCCGCCAGGGGCTGGCCGAGCAGCAACGCACCCAGAATCGCCAGCATCGCCACCACATCGGCCGCGAACTCGCCGCGCAGTAGTCCGCGGAAGGTTCGACCGGCTACCGGCAGACCGGTGAGCACCAGCCCCAGCAGCCAGATCCGATCGGCCCATACGCCGCCGCGATCGACGATCCCCGCGACGCCACCCGCCACCAGAAAGGCTAGCGTGATGAGGGGCAGCGAGGATATTGAAGGCGATAAGCGCATGGGATTCAACGTAACGCGTGGGGAGCAGCCTGGGTGACGCAGCCCGGCGGGCCACCACACCAGCGGGCGTGTCGTGAATACGGTGGTGTGCAGGACACGCGGCCCGCAATGGAGAGATCGCCGTCTTGTTCATGCACTTCGTTACCTTGCAGGGGTATGGCTGATACACATTCCCATGCCGCGCTGGCGGCCATCGTCGACATCGCAGCCGATGCGATCATCGCGCTCGATGACAGCTTCCGCATCGTCCGCTTCAATCGCGGGGCGGAGCAGATCTTCCACTGGACCGAAGCGGACATGCTGGGGCAGCCGCTCGATCGTCTGCTCCCCATGGGCGCCCGGGCCGTGCATCGTGGGCACATGCGCACGTTTGCCGAAGGGCCCGTCGATGCGCGCATCATGGCGCGTCGCCGCCCGATCTCAGGGCTGCGCAAGAACGGCGACATGTTTCCGGCGGAAGCCTCGATCGCGCGCGTCACGATGGATGGCGAGCGCACCTTCATGGTCACGCTGCGTGATGTGAGCGAGCGGGTGAAGGCCGAGGAGCGGCAGAAGCTGCTCGCCACGGCGGGGTGGGTGCTCGCGGCGTCGCTCGACGTGGAGTCGACGATGGCAACGATCGCGGAGTTGCCGGTACCGATCCTTGGCGAGTGGAGCCTGCTGGAGCTGCTCACCCCCGAGGGGGCCATCCGGCGGGCCGCCGCCACCCACATGGATCCGCATCGCCACGACAGCACCACGTCGCTGGTCTCGAAGAACCCCGAGGCGCTCGAATTCGAACCGTCCATGGCGAGCGGCGCACGCGTGGCGCATGAAGCCGAGGCACAGCGCATCACGGATATCGGGGCGTGGCTCAACGCCAATTTTCACGACTCCAATTCGCGGGCGGTCGCCGAATCGCTCGGCGCCAGCTCGGTCCTGCTGGTGCCACTGCGGGCGGGGGGACGTGCACTCGGTGCGTTGCATCTCGTGCGAACGCGTGCCGGCGCAACGCACTCGATTGAGGAGGTGCAGGTCGCCGATCAGTTCGCCGGCCTTGCCGCGCTCGCGCTCGAGAATGCCCGTCTGTATCAGCAGGCCAAGAGTGCGGTGCGCGAGCGCGACGAAATGCTCGCGATCGTGTCGCACGACCTGCGCAATCCCGTCAACGCGATCGTGATGCTCACCGGCGCCGTGCTGCGGCGCGAGGACGAGACGGAGGTGCCGGGCGATGACGCGGCACTGATGGGGCGTGAGGAAGTGGAGGCGGTGCGTTCGGCGGCACGACAGGCGGATGGGCTGATCCAGGATCTGCAGGATGTGTCACGCATATCGGCTGGGCGTCTTCGTGTTGAGCGCCGCCGCATGAACGTGGCCACGATGCTCAAGGAAACGGCCGATGTGTTCGAGCCGGTGATGGTCGACGCCGCGCTCCGATTCGTGCGGCGCTTCGATGACGACCTCCCGGTGCTGCTCGGTGACCAGCATCGCCTGCAGCAGGTGCTGTCGAATCTGCTGGGCAACGCGGTGCGCTTCACGCCGCACGGCGGTGAGATCGTGCTCGCCGTCCAACGCGCCGACGATCTGCTGCGCTTCAGTGTGAAGGACAGTGGTCCCGGTGTGGCGCCTGATGACGTACCGCGCCTGTTCGAGCGCTACTGGCAGGCCCCCCGCCTGCTGCGTGCCGGTTCCGGGCTTGGGCTCTACATCGCCAAGGGCATCGTGGAAGCCCACGGCGGCGAAATCGGCGTGGAGTCGGAGCCGGGCAAAGGCGCGGAGTTCTGGTTTACCATCCCCGTGTAGGGCGCGAGGGACGACGCTGGGGCGGGGACGCGAGATACGACGCGTGGGCGGGGACGCGGGGCAACAACGAGCAGGGTACGGACGCGTTGGCAGAAACGCGTTGGCAACTACGCGTTGGCAGGTACGCGTCGGCAAACCACGCAGTCGACCACGCAGGTAACGACGCGTAGCGACGACGCGTGCGTTCTCGGACTCCGGTTGTGCCCCCGACCCCGACCCCGACCTCGACCTCGACCTCGACCGGCGAGCGAAGCGCCGCCCCACGACCGCCGTTGCGTTGTCGCGGGGCGTCCTTACCTGCGTGGTCGACTGCGTGGTTTGCCAACGCGTCGTTGCCAATGCGTCCCTGCCAACGCGTTCTCGCCAACGCGTCCGTGCCCTGCTCGTCGTTGCCAAGCGTTGCCGCCCCCGCGTAGTCCCAGCGGTTCAGGTCACGTCAGCCGAACAGTCGCGTCCTCGCCGCCTCCGTGAGCGCCAGCACCGCCGGATGCGCCAGCTTGCGCTCGGCCGAGATGGCGTAAAAGCGTTCCCGCACCTCGGGCAGTCGCCCCACCACCCGCACGTGGTACTGCCGGCGGATCTGCGTCTCGACCACGGTGGGCGCCGCGAACAGCCCCATGCCTTCCTGTCCGAACACCTGCAGCAGCGCCACGTCCTCGGCTTCGCACACCACCGACGGACGCACGTCGTTCGCCACGCACCACGCGTCGAGCGAGCGACGCATCGCCGTGTTCGACGTGGGCAGGATGAACGGCGCGCCGTCGAGCGACTCGGGAAACTTGCGCCGGTACTTGGCGGCCAGAGCCTCGGTGCCGAACACCGACACGCCGCATTCGCCCAGCAGATGGTTGAAGAGGGTAATGGGGAGCGAGGGAGACGCCGGCGTGTCGGTCAGCACCACATCGAGGGCGTGAACCGCCAGATCCGCCACCAGCCGCTCGGTCTTGTCGATGCGACAGGTGAGGTGCAGCCCCGGGATGGCCTCGAGGGCGGGACTCAGCAGGCGCCAGGTGGTGAGCTTCGGGAGGGAGTCGGAGATGCCGACCACCAGCCGCGACGGAATGCCCCGATCCCCACGGGAGAGCGCTTCCGTGAGTTCGCGCCCCGTGCGGAAGATCTCGTCCGCGTAGCGGTACACCATGTGCCCCACATCGGTCAGCACGAGGTTGCGTCCACGCTTCTCGAAGAGCGCGGTATCCATCGCGCGTTCGAGCAGCTTGAGCTGCGTGCTGATGGTGGGCTGCGTGAGATGCAACACCGTGGTCGCGCGCGCGATGCTCCCTTCGCGTGCCACCACCCAGAAGTAAAGCAGGTGTTGGTAGTTGAGCGTGTTGAGCGAGAGTGAGCTGGCGGTCATGACGGCACCGGCGACTCCCCGCGGCATGGCATGCACATGTCAACTGCCTCCGGGCGACTTCGTGGAGCGGTACTTGTCGCCACGGACCACGGCGACGTCGGACAGATAGGCGATCACTTCGTAGTCCGCGAAGTACGTCTTCGCGATGTACTGCACGATCGTCTCCGCCACGTCGGGCGGCACGATCGTTTCGATGCGGATGTTGATGCCGGGGATCTCGGCGGCGTGCAGGGCGCGCGATCCGGCCCCGCGTCCCTCCACCACCGTGAAACCGGTGGCACCGAGGCGGCGCAGCTCCTGCGTGATGCGCGGTTCCAGCACCGGCTCCGCGATGATCGTGACGAGCTTGAACGGATGCGTCAGCATATGAGTCGAGGAGCGATCATCACCGCGCGATGGAGCGCGCGATGTTGAAGTAGATGGGGATGCCCGCGAGGATGTTGAACGGGAACGTGATCGCGAGCGCCGCCGTGAGGGAGAACGTGGGGTTGGCCTCGGGGAGCGTGAGGCGCACCGCCGGCGGCGCCGCGATGTAGCTGGCGCTCGCGGCCATGGTGCCCAGAACCGCGGCCCCGCTCGGGGAGAGTCCCGCCCAGGTGCCGAGCAACACGCCAAGGGCCCCGTGTGCCAGCGGCATCAGCATGCCGAAGGCGAGCAGAAACGGACCGACCTTTTTGAGGTCGCCAAGGCGACCACCGGCCACGATCCCCATCTCGAGCAGGAAGATCATCAGCGCGCCCTTGAAGCCGCTGTCGAAGAAGGGGGCCACCGACTGCCAGCCGGGTTCACCCATGAAGTAGCCCACGAGCAATCCACCCACGAGCAGCACCATCGTGCGGCCGGTGAGCACCTCGTGCAGCACCTCCTTCACGCTCCCTGGCTGCGCTCCGCCGCTGGTGGCGGCCAGCGTCTTGTTGCGCTGCAGCGCACCCAGCGCGAGCGCAATGTGAATGCCAGGGCTCTCGAGGAGCGTGAGCAGCGTGGGCATGAAGCCCTCGGCGGGCGCCCCCACACGCTGCATGAACTGCTGCGCGGCGATGAAGGTGACGGCACTGACCGAACCATAGTGCGCAGCCATCCCCGCCGCGTCGGCACTGGAGAAGCGGCCCAGATAGCGCATCACGCCGTACGTGGAGAGGGGCGTGATGCACCCCAGCAGCAGCGTGACGCCCGCCGGGGCGATGATGGCGTCGAAGGGGGCGTGTGCCAGCTCAACGCCTCCCTTGAGGCCCAGCGCGAACAGCAGGTAAATGGAGAGCGCGCTGTATATGTCTTTGGGCAGCGAAAACTCACTGCGCATGAGACGCGTCACGATCCCCAGCGCGAAGGCGAGGGGGATCGGTGAGAGCAGGTTGGCTTTGAGTGTTTCGATCATGGCTGCAACGTCATCGGTTTACGCTATATACACAAATTGAATGTGTTTATAAAACAATTAGATAATAGCGAAGTATTTGAGTAAGCAAAAAAACGCCGCGGTCCGAAGACCGCGGCGTGTCCAGACAGAAGCTGCTGCTTAGTGCTTCTCGGCCGGCTTGGCTTCGCCGTGCTCGGCACCGGCGGCGGGAGCGGCGTGATCGCCGCCGGCCGCTGCACCATGATCGCCACCGGCAGCACCGTGCTCACCACCGCCCGCATGCTTGGCCTTGTCGCGCTCGTAGTAGACCTGCTGCGCCATCGGGTCGCGCGGGTGGCGGTACGTGTTGTTGTGGATCGTATACGCGCCAAAGCCCAGCGCCGCCGTGAAGACGCAGGTGATCAGGGCCGCGCCCCAGCCCAACTTGTTCGGATCGTACTGCTGAGCACTCATGAAGACACCCTGAGCAGGTAGAAAATCGGTGGCAGACGGGAAGCCCTGTGCGCCCGGCGGCGGTCACCGCACGGTGCTACGGGAAGCTGCGACGGGAGGAACCTAGCGGAACCAGGATCATTCTTCCACCCTTGGCCCCGTATCGTTTGCCGGGTCCACCAACCGGGCCGGAAGAATCGCCCCCGATCCATAACGATCGCGGATCCGATCCAGTGCCCGGGTCAGGGCCCGGTCTCTGGGGGTCTCCGCCGGATCCGCACCTGCGGAGGGTGCCACGGCCTTGGCACCCGCCTCGGGCGCGTCCTGGACGGCAAACAGGGCGAGCTGCGTGGCCACCCCACTCGCCGCACCGGGAACGCCGGCCACGGCGCCGTCCGGCTCGTCGTCGAAGTGCGACAGGGCAATCCCCAGCAATCGCACCGGGACCCGCCGTTTCCCCCGCAGCTGGCGGAGCAGGGGCCTGGCAGCCTTCACGACCGACGATTCCGACTCGATGAACCCGGAGAGCGTACGCTGTGCCGACCGGGTCTTGAAGTCGGTGTCCTTGATCTTCACCGTCACGGTCCGCGCCCGGAGCGCTTGCTTGCGAAGATCGGTGCTCACCCGGACCGCCAGCCGCAGCAACTCCCGCTCGATCAACTCGTCGTCGTTCAGGTCGCGTGCGAAGGTGTCTTCCCGGCTCACCTGCTTCTGGCGGTCGCGCGGGGTGACCACGCTCTCGTCGATCCCGCGCACCCGTCGCGCCAGCCAGGCCCCCATCCGCTCCCCGAGGCGGCTGGCCAGCCCCGCCTCGGTCCATCGCTGCGCGTCGGCGACCTGCACCAACCCCATGCGCTCCAGCTTCTCGGCCAGTCTGGGTCCAACCATCGGCAGGTCCGCCAGCCGGAAACGCGAAAGAAAGTCGGCTTCCTCCCCAGCCGGTACGCAGTGCACGCCGTCGGCCCCGGTACCGGGTTTGGGCTTGGCCACTTCGACCGCCATCTTGGCCACCAGCCGCGAGGTCCCGCCGCCGATCGACACATTGAGGCCCGTGGCGTCGAGCACCGCGCGCCGGATTCGGTGCGCCGTATCGCGCAGCGACTCGTGGCCGTACAGCGCTTCGGTACCCCCGAGGTCGCAATACCACTCGTCGATGCTCGATGCCTGCACCACCGGCGCGAAACGGGCCAGCACCGCTTGGATCTCCTTGCTGCGGGCACTGCAGGCGCCCCGGGGCACGGGTACGCACATCGCCTCGGGACAGAGCTTGAGCGCACGGGCAATGGGCATGGCCGAGCGCACCCCGTAGGCCCGGCATTCGTACGAGGCACTGCACACCACCCCTCGCGATCCGGGGCGGCCACCCACGATCAGCAACGCCGCCTTGCCTGCACCTTCGGGGTCAACCTGTCGGGCGACGGCCACGAAGAATGCATCGGCATCGACGAGCAGGATCCGGCGCGGCGGCGGAGACATGTGAGTACGATACACCGGCGGCCTCCGACTTTCCGAATCTCCCATGACTCCAGCGATTCTCCTGGCGCGGCAGGCGGGTATCCCGCACCACGTCCTCAGCTACGTGCACGATCCCGGCGCGCAGTCGTACGGGCTGGAGGCGGCCGAGGCGCTGCAACTCGACCCCGACTCGGTCTTCAAGACACTCGTCGTGGACGTGGACGGCGTGGGGCTCGCCTGCGCGGTGGTGCCGGTAAGTGCAAAGCTCGATCTCAAGGCGATGGCCGATGCCGTGCAGGGGCGCCGCGCGCAGATGGCCGACGTGTCCGCCGCCGAGCGCGCGACGGGATACATCGTGGGGGGGATCAGTCCGCTCGCGCAGAAGAAGCCGCTGCCGCTCGTCCTCGACGAGACGGCCATTCTCTACGAGCGCATTCACGTGAGCGCCGGCCGACGCGGCCTCGAGATCGCGCTGGCCGCAGCGGACCTCCTCCGCCTCACCAAGGGCGTTCTCGCGCCCATCGCCCGCGCGTAGGGGCGGCCTTCGCCCTTCCCCCTGACCACCTTCCCCCTACTCCCTGCCATGCCACAAGCAGGCGCGTCGCAGATGCGCCCAAACGCTCACACCGCGCGCGGTCCCTGCGGCAGCGTCTCCAGCTCCCGGTTTGACGCGCGTCCGCGTGCCGCCACCGGCCAGCGTGTCTCCACCGCGTGGCCACGCACCCCGATGATCTCGTCGAAGAGGTGCACCACGATGCACACGTGGTTGGGTACGATGCGCACCTGATCACCGAGGCGGGGGCGCCACGAGCTGCGCGACAGATCGAGAATGCCGTGCTCTTCCGACATGCGCGAGACGATCACTTCGGGATGGTCGAGCAGCGCGCCGTATCCATCGCCATCGGCCCGCAAGGGTTCGCGTCCCAGGGCCTTCGTGCCGGCATCCACCACCGCCTGGCCCTTCACACTCACGCTCACCACGGTGGCGAGCACCGTGAGTGCGCAATCTTCCCAGTCGCAGGCGCCGATCTGCGCCGTGGTCCGGTCATTGTACACGTAGGTGCCGGGGCGCACTTCATTCACGCCGGGCACCTCGTGCATGCGCCACGCGGCGGGCGTCGAACCTCCGCTCACGATCGCCGGGGGCAGTCCCGCATCGCGCAGCGCATCCACGTAGCCGGCAATGTCACGGCCGAGTTGTGCCAGCGCCGCATCCTGCTCGTGTATCTGGGCGCGGATGTGTCCGGGGTAGAATTGCAGCCCGGCGAAGCGTAGTGAGGAGGACCGTTCGATATGGCGCGCGATCGCCACGGCCTTGTCCGGGGTCGTGACGCCCACGCGATGCATGCCGAGGTCGGCTTCGACCATGACGTCGATCGTGCGGTGTCCAAGTCGCGCCGCCACCGAGAGCGCATCGAGGGCATTGGCGTCGTCGGCGGCCACCGCCACCCGCACACTGGCGGGGAGCATCGCCAGTCGCTCGAGGCGGGCCGCACCCACCGGTGGGTAGGCCACGAGAATGTCGTCGCACACCTCGGACATCACTTCGGCTTCGCGCAAGGTGGCGCAGGTCAGTCCCACGGCACCCCGACGCAACTGTTCCGCGGCAATACGGGGCGACTTGTGCGTCTTCACGTGCGGGCGAAGTCGCAGGCCGTGAAGGGTGGCGTACGCCGCCATGCGGTCCAGATTGTGGGCAAGCCGATCGAGGTCCACAACCGGTACCGGTGTCTCGAGCTGTTCGAGATACATCGCCACTGCCCCACCTCCACCTGCCACGTGATGTCACACCAGGAATCCACCGACAACGGAAACGCGCGTCACTGGACACCCGTCGTGCTCCCAGACCTTCCCCCGCCTGCGGGAGCCTACTCTCCCGGCGTGCGCACCGCAAATAATTCGCAGCTCCTCTTCGTTTCCGGACAGACCCCGCGCGACCCGGCGACCGGACAGATCGTGGGGGTCACGTTCGAGGAGCAGACCCGCATCACACTCGCCAACCTCGAACGCATTCTCCGCGCGGGCGGGGCCTCTCTCCACGATGTGGTGAGCGTGACCGTGTACCTGGCCGACGAAAACGACTGGGGCGCCTTCGACGCGATCTATCGCACGGTATTCCAGCCCCCGTATCCCACGCGGGCCGTGGTGGGGGCGCAGTTGCGCGGCATCATGGTGGAGATTTCGGCCATCGCCGCCGTGCCACAGTCGTGATTGTGCTGTTCGCGCAGGACCGTGCATTTCGTACGGCGGTCGATCGCGCCCTGCGCGCCGCTGGCGCCGTGGTTCGAGTGGCGAGCCGGCCGGCCGAACTCGCCAAGGCGTTGAGTGGCGGCGCATCGCGCGTGGTCGTCGTGGGATCAGGCCATGACGATCACGCCATTGTGCAGGCCGTCTGTGCGGCGATGCCGGCCACCGATGCCGCGTCCCTCACCCTGATACACACGACGCCCGGCGACACGATCGAAGACGTCGTGCGCCGGGCGTTCTCTGGGAAACAAACGCCGGGAGGATGATCCGCCGCGGTCGATGCGTCCTCAGTTCAGTTCGAACGAATAGCCTTCGCCGCGCACGGTCCGGATGTCGACGGTGCTTCCCGATTCGCGCAGGCGCTTGCGCAGCTGGGCCACGTGCACGTCGACGACGTTGGAGCCCGGATCGAACTGCAGGTGCCACACGTGCTCCAACAGGATCGGACGCGTAACCGTCTCACCGGCGCGCATCGCCAGGAACTCGAGCAGCGCATACTGGCGGGCGGTGAGATTCACCGGCTTGCCGTGGCACTGCACTTCGTGGTTCACGCGATGGAGGGTGAGATCGCCCACCTGCACCTTCTCCATGGACCGCGCCCCACCACGGCGGATCGCCGCACGAACGCGCGCCGCCAGCACTTCGTTGGCGAACGGCTTCTGGAGATAATCGTCGGCGCCGGCGTCGAGCGCGCGCACCACGTCGGCCGTGGTGTCGTGCGCCGTGGCAACGACGATGGGTGTAGTTGACCCCTCGCGCCGCAGATCCTGCAGCACGGCGAGACCATTGCGGTCGGGAAGCTCGAGGTCCAGGACGATCGCATCGTACTGGTTGGCCAAGGCAAGCTTCCGACCGTCTTCGGCAACAGGCGCGACATCGACGGCATAGCCGTCATCCATCAGCACCTGCCGCATCAGATCGGCAACCAGCCGATCATCTTCGATGACGAGGATGCGCATGCGAGAAACGGGAAAGGATAGAAGCGGCGCCGGAACTGCATCATCGGGCAACAACACTGCCCCCTACCGGCCGTCCGGTGCGTCGCTCGCATTGTAACGCGGAAAACAAACCCGTGGGTCTACTCTGAACAGACTTTCATGAAGAGGGTGGGCCCAGCCGGGTGCTCACGAGGCGTCGCCCTTGAGACGACGCAGCGCGCGCCGGTCGCGCTTTCCAGGCTTGCCGTCACCATACGAGAAAGCGGTGGGCATGTGCCGGAGCTGGTCCGTCACGATTTCACGCTTGCGACGGCCTTCGGCGGTTTCCTCGTACAACTGCCGAGCGATCTCGGCCGACCCTCGGCGCTCGGAAACGTCGCGAACGAGCACCACCCACTCCACCGGCCCCTGCCGAAGGCTGACGATGTCGCCGGCCTGCACGAGGCGCGCACGCTTGGCCCGATCACCCTGGACATCGACCTTGCCGCCGTCGATGGCCTCGGCGGCCAGAGCACGCGTCTTGAAGAACCGCGCGGCCCACAGCCACTTGTCGAGGCGGACCTTACCCGGGGGACTCGGTGCCTCGTCATCGACCTCGGCGGATACACTGCCGCGGCCTCGCGCCATTATCGCTCGTCCTCGCCGAACAGCGCGTCGTCGTCATCGATCTCATTGGCGCCATCGTCGTCGACGTCGAATGGCTCATCCATCGACCCGCTCAGCGCCTCGTGACTGTCGTTTATCGTCGCCCTGCTGGACGCTTCGGCCTGCTGCACTTCGCGGATGCGGGTCGCGGCACCCGCGTACACGGCGCGCACGGGCGCTTGCGCGGCATGCTGACCGGCGCGCTGTTCGAGCAGGGGGATCAGCGCCACCAGTGCGGCGAGTTCGGCGGACGGGTCATCGTTCGGCGCAATCGCTTCGACCATCTGGGCCACGTCCTCGCACGCGCTGGCCATGCGTTGTGACATGGTCGCATCGGGTCCGGGGATTTTCGTGCCCTGTGCGAGGGCCGATACGCGGTCGCGCAGCGACGAGGCGTCGCCGCGGAAGCGGTGCATGAGATATTCGCGGGCGGTTTCCGGCATGCCGGAAATCTAGCCCAACTCCGGCCGCAAAATCCCCAGTTCGTCGCGCGAGCTCTTCCACGTATCCAGCCAGGCGTCGGCCACCACCCGAGGCCGAATGCCCAAACGACGGCAGCGTGCCACGAGATCGTCCCACCACCCGTACTCGAGAGCGTCCACCACATCCAGCAGCTGTCCCAGTGGCTGCGTGCGTGCATCGAGGGTGTCCCGCACGGCGGCCGGGAGTTGCAGGCGTTGCGCGATCACCGGCGATGGAGCGCCGAGGGCGAATTCGAGGGTGGACAGCAGTCCCGCCACGATGCGCGCACGCGGATGCGGCGCGCTGTCGAGTGCGCCGCCCACGCGCTCGCACAACCGTGCTCGACGCAAGGCGGTGAAGGCCAGCTCGGCGTCCTGTGCCGCTTCACCGATCAGGCGCGCCGTGACCGTCACGAGGCGGTCGAGAATCGCGTCGCGCCCCAGCATGTTGAGGGCGTGCGAGACACTGCGGGGACCGCGCACCCCCATGGCCGCCGACGACATCGCCTTGAGCAGCGAGGCCGCCACGTGTGGATCATCGCGCACGAACGTATCGAAGGCCGCATCCGGAGGACGGCCGTCGCTGAAGGCGGCAAGCATCCCGATCGCACGCAGCACACTGTCCTCCGTGGTGCGGTCGGGAGCCACGGCAGCACCACGGGTGAGCTGACGGCCCGTGTACAATGGCACGCCGGCAGCGAGCACCCGGTGGCGGGTAACCCGATCATCCACGCCGCGGACCAGTGGCCTGAGCCCTGCCTCCATGAGCACGCGAACGCGAGCTTCGAGTGTGGCCGGTGCCGTACGCGCAGCGTCGAGGACGATGGTGCTGCCCGCCAGTGACGGTGGCAGTGGCTCCCCTTCGGGAAATCCGAGCAGGGCAAAGTGGAAGCCGGCGCCGATGAGACGATCCACGGCTCGGCGCGTAGTGGCCTCGTCGAGCGCCTCCGTGGCCAGCAGCCACACGGCATCGACCGAGGCGAACCGGGTGATCGCCCCGTCGCGCACGAGGGTGGGGGTGACCGGGACGACAATGCTGCGGCCGGCCATGCGGCTCAGCTGCGGCACCACTTCAACGATGCGCCGTGCTTCCTCGTCGGGGCCCATCGGCGCATCGCGTACCTCATCGGGGTACCCACTCACGGCGTAGCCCATGACGCGTTCGCGCCGATCGCGTAGCGGAGCGAGCGAAATCAGCATCGGTGGTGGGACGTGGTGCGCGCGTGCGACGTGGACATCAGGGTTCCGGACGTGCCATGACGGCGTTGTGATAGGCCGGATCGCCGGTCACGTCACGTTCCACGTACGGCGCGAGCCATGGCGGAAAGGTCACCTGTTCGCTCACGTCGCCGAGTTCGACCTCCGCGAGTACCAGGTCACGGTCGAGGAACACGTCCACTTCCCATGTGTGCGGTCCATGCGGCACGGCGTAACGATCCTTGCGGATGCGTGCATGGCGCGTGAGCGGCCACATCGCCTCGAACAGCTCCGGGGTGGTGACCTCCTCCACTTCGATGCGCGCCTCCGCCGGGCCGAGCTTGACCGTGCGCCAGCAACTCACACTGCCATCGGGGGCATGACGACGGCGCAGCCGCTCGCGTAGCGCCTGCCCGGGAATCCACCCCTGTTCGATGCGCACCGGTGGAACGGCACGTGCCGCCGGCGGACAACTGCGCAGCAGGTACTTGCGCTCGATTTCCATGGGCAGGCCATTCGACGACACGGGACTCCCTTCGGCACGCAGCGCGTGCACGGACGCGTCGAGGGTCCGCAGCACCTCGTCGAGCCGGTCACACCAGTCGTGTCGGAAGGCGGCATAGTGTCCGAGCACGATGTCGCGCAGGGCGCGCTCGAGCGCGGGGAGTCTGGCTTTCCGCGCCCGATGTGCGAGCAGGTCGGCGTCGCGTATGGCGCCCAGCAGGTCCTGGCCACGGCTCGCCAGCTCGAACCATGCCCCGATCGCCGGTCGCGACCGCGCGAAGGGCGACAGCAGGGCACGCTGCCGTTTGAGGCGAATGCGCACCTCGTGCATGGCATCCTGCGCCTGCACGTCGGTGATGCGCTCGATGTCGCGGCGCAGGCGGTTACCCGCACGGTCTATTCGCGTGGCGAGGTGCCTCGCAAACGGCATCGGGGTAGTGTCCATGCCCACCCGCCGCAGCATGGGATAGCTGCCGAGTCGGGCAGACAAGCGTTCGGCGATGCTATCGAAGTGGCGCACGAATGCCGCTTCCACGTGCGCCGTATCGGTGTCGCTCGCGCCGGAGAGTTGTTCGAGCAACTGCTGTGCTTCAAGGCGCGCGGTGGTGGGCAGTGACTCCTGCTCGGCTTCGAGCCAGCCACGCTGCACATCGGCATCGCGCACGGCATTGGTGGCCTGACCAAGACGGCGGAGCGCTCGCGACACTTTCCGGTCGAAGGCGCCGTCGAGTACCCGTTCGTTCTCGCGAGCCGTCGCCCGGAGCCGCCGAAGCCCCACGCGCGCCTTGTGCAGCGTTTCGGTCGCTTGGCTGCGCGCGGCGCTGACTCCGCCCGGCAGTTCGGCGGCCCCGTCGTGTACGAAGTGCTGCTGCCACTCGGCGCGCGCCGACGCGAGCTGATGGAACCAATGCAACGCGACGAGGCGCGCGCCTTCCTGTGCAGGACGACGCAGCGCCTCGGCAAGCCACTGCTTCACTTCGCTGGCCGACGGGCTCCGTGGATCAGTCATCGTGTTCGTCGTGGTCATCGCTGGCATCGACGAACACGTGGGCCGTGCCGTCTTCGTCGTAGCTCACCGAAACGACCCACGGCCGGCAACACACCTGACAATCCTCGATGTACTGCTGGTGCGTCCCCGACCCCGGATCGAGCGTGATTTCCACCGACTCGCCACAGTAGGGGCACGACACGACACCGGAGAGATCCGCTACCTCCTCTCCCATCGGGAACTCGTCGTCCAGCATGGACTCGTCATCCACGTCGCCGTCGAATTCCTTCGAAAACTCCCCGTCCTCGTCCCAGAAGCGTTCGGTCATGACGTCAATCTATCAGGGAATCAGCGGGGGAGGGTCAGCAGCGAGCGATCGCCGGTCGCCAGGGCCAGCGCCCCACGGGCCGAGGCCACCTTGCCTTCCATCGCCGCCAGCTTGGCGGCCTCGTCGAGAACCAGGCGCTCACGGATGTTCAGGATGAGCAGGGTACTTTCGCCGTTTTCGAAGCGCACCTGCTCCGCGTCGCGCAGGAGGCGCGCGTTGCGCACGCTTCCCACCTGCCGCTCGAGCAGGCGCTCGAGGTTGGCGAGGTCGAAGATCGACGCACGGACATCGAACTCCACGTCCCGGCGCAGGCGGTCGCGCTCGTATTCCTGGAATTCGAGCTTGGCGCCGGTCGCCCCGAACTTGCCGCGCTCCTTGAGGAACAGCATGGGGACCGCCACCGTCAGCCCCGCCTTGTAGTTGTTGTCCAGCCGGTCCCGGTTGAAGAAGGGCTGATCCCCGCCGCGCTCTCCCACGCCGGCCAACTTGGCCTCGGCGAAGGGGAGCAGTCCCTGCGTGGCAAGGAGCCGCTCTGCCTCGGCCTGCTGCACCTTGGCGCGCACCTTGAGCAGGTCGGGGTTTCGCTGCGTGGCCGTTTCGAGCAAGCGATTGAGCTGCGTGGAGTCGAGTCCGCCACGACCGAGACCGTTGAGGACCGGCATGGCGTCGCCCGGCAACGCTGCCGGGCGCCCTTCGGCGTCCCACAGGTAGGCCGTCAGGTTCAGCGTGGCCACGTAGAACGAGGCTTCCGTTTCGTACCGCGTGACCTGACGGCGTTGCAGCTCGAGCAGCGCTTCGATCGTATCGATCGGAGCACTTTCGCCGTTGGCCACACGCTGCCGAATGGCGCGCAGTCGGAAATCCGCCAGCCCTTCGCCTTCCACGGCAATCACGCGACGGCGCCAGCTTTCATACCACGCACCGTAGTCCTTGGCCGCGCTGAACAGCAGCTTGTTGAGGATGCTCACGCGGTCGGCATCACCGGCATCGCGCGCCGCGCGCGCCTGCTGCAGCGCGGTGCGGCGCTCATCCGTGATGATCCGCTGGCCCAGCGGGAGCGAGATCCCGGCGGTGAACGTGCCGCCGCCCGTCGTCCGGCGGTCCGGGTTGATGTAGCGTCCCATTGTGCGATCGAATGCCAACGTCACGTCGGCGCCGATCGGCAGCGGAATCTTCATCTCGGCGTCGAAGTACTTGAAGTACTCCGTGCCGCCGAAGCGCTTCTGGTCCCACGTGGCGATGAGCTTGGGGTCGAAGGCTCCCCACGCCTGACGCAGTTCCGCTCGCGCCTGCTCCGCCACGAGCCGCGCCTGCTGCGACACCGGGTGGTTGGCCAGCACGGCATCAACGAAGGCCGGGAAGGTGAAGGGGACGCCGACGGTGTCAGCCGACAGTCCCTGCGCCCGTGCCGTCGACAGCGGTGCCAGCGCGATGCAGGCCGCGGCAATCACCGAGAGTCGACGACTCACTTCTTGCCTCCACCACCCTTGCCACCCTTCTCGCCTGCCACGGCATCGCCGGGCAGTGCGTCGCCGGGCTTGATCGATAGCGGGAAGCCGTTGAGCGTCCGCCAGATTTCCCAGCCCACCGTCACGTTGTCGAGCATCGCCCACCCTTCCACGCCGGTTCCAAGGCGCAGCTGTGCCGGCCACGGCTCGTCGTGCGTGGTATCGGGCACCAGCAGGACACGGAACCGTCCGTCGCTGCTGGGGAACTGATCGATCACCGCCACCTGTGCGCCGAATGTGCCCACTGCCACCTGCGGCCATCCGGAGATTTGCAGGGCGGGCCAGCCGTCGAAGAACACACGCACGTGCCGTCCCGGCTTGAGCAACGCCACGTCCATCGGCTTCACATACAGCTCGACCGCCTTGCGAGGCCGCGCCGGCTGCACCGTGACGATCGCCTCACCGGCCTTCACGATTTCGCCCTGACCCGCCCGGGTGGCGCGCACCACGTAGCCATCCTGCGGCGCTTCGATCACGTAGAACGAATTGCGGATCGCGAGCGACCCCACCTTGTCACGGAGCTTGGCCACTTCCGAGCGTCCTTCACTGACCTCGGACAGCGTGGCGGCCCGATCGGAACGGGCCTTGGCGATCTTTTCGCCGTACTCCGCCGGAATGCTCTCGAGATCGGTCTGCGTGATCAGCAGCATCTGCTGCTTCTCCACCAGCTTCGCCGCAGCTGTCTGGGCGCGGACCTGGAAGGTCTGCAGGTCGTTCACCGACACCAATCCCAGCGTGTCGCGGAAGAGCCGCTCACGCCGGCGCAGCTGGTCGCGCGCCACCGAGTCCTCTAGCGTGGCCTGACGCACCTCGGCCTGGTACTGCAGCACCTTGTTGCTCGTCTGCTGCAGCTTGAAGTCGCGCTGCTGCTCGAGCTGCGTGATCTGGACTTCGAGCGCCGCCGCCTTGTTGAGCTTCTCGGCGATCGCGTTTTCCTTCGCCGTCTGTTGCTGCTGCGTGAGCGGCAGCACGTTGGGGTTGAGATAATCTTCCTTGATTTCCGAGATGCGGACGATCGAGTCGCCCTTCTTCACGTACTGTCCTTCGGACACGAACCACGCTTCGATGCGTCCGTCGATGCGCGTCTGCAATTGCTGCGGACGGTCGGAAGGGCTGAGCGCGGTCACACTGCCGTTCCCCTGAACGTTCTGCTGCCAGGGCAGAAACATGATCGCAAACAGCACGATCAGGATGCCAAGCAGCCAGCGTGAGACCACCCGGCCGCTGGCGGCCGTGCCGTGGGGGACGGTGGGTGGGAGGGGGTGGTGCTTCCGTTAGCGTTCGAGAATTATATAGGAGGCGGCCATGTCTCCGGCT
>CAZNZG010000030.1:0-22677 GCA_964577455.1 uncultured Gemmatimonas sp.
GGAGGACGGTGGTTTGGAGGGGGTGGTGGGTCAGTTCGCGTTCGATATTGATATCGGAGGCGGCCATGGCTCAGTCTCCGGAGGTGCCAAGGGGGTCGTGCACGTACTCGTGCAGAAGGCTGCGACAGATCGGGTCCTTGCGCAGTTCGGAAAACGCGCCCTCACGTACCACGCGACCATCGTGCACCACGATCACACGATCGAAGGCGGTCAGCAGCTGCGGGTCGTGCGACACGGCGAGCACCGTCCATGGCCGCGTGCGGTCGGTCAGCAGCCGGATGATCAGCGATCGCGAGGCCGCGTCGAGATTCTGGAAGAAATCATCGAACACGACGAGACGCGGGCGCCCCACGATCCCCTGCGCCACCAGCAGCTTGTTGGCGAGATGGGTCGGGAGGTTGCGGGCCCCATTGGTGAGTTCCGTCTGGATGCCCTGCGGCAGATGCTGGATCTCGTCGGTGAGTTGCAGGTCGTCGAGCGCATCGCGCACGTCGAGCGGGGTGAGATGCGCACGCCCCACACTCACGTTCTCCTCCACGGTCCCGTCGAAGAGATCGGTCCAGCTGAGCATCTGTCCGATCCGTGCACGAAGCGCCGGGCGGTCCAGATCACGCAGCGTGACGCCGTCGAAGCGGATCGTACCGTCGTAGTCGTCGATCAGGCCGGCCAGCAGCTTGATGAGCGTGCTGCGTCCCGAGCCGTCCACGCCCATGAACGCCACGCGTTCGCCGGGCGCAATCCGCAACGACACGTCTTCGATCGACGCCTTGGCCGCGTCGGGATAGCGGTAGCGCAGGTCGCGCGTTTCGATCGCCACACCCACTCCCGGCGTGTGGACCGGTGCCAGCCCACCTCGGCTTTCGAGCGGCAGGTCCGCCACATGCCCCGACTTGTCGACCGACGTGAGCACGTCGTACACGGTGGCCAGGCTGCTGATCAGCTTCTCCACGCCCACGAGCACCGTAACGATCACCACCTCGGCCGCCACGAACTGTCCGAGGAGGAGCCGGTTGGTCTGTACGAGCGTGGCACCGATGATCAGCACGGCCGCCGTGATGAACGTCTTGAAACCGATCAGGGCGATGGTCTGCTTCACGATGACCGCAAAGTGCTTCTTGCGATACTTGAGGTAGCCGGTGATCACATCGTCCATGCGCTCCACCGGGAGCGTGGAGTCACCGGCGTACTTGAAGGCATGAAAGGCGCGCGCGATTTCCTCGAGCCAGTGTACGGCCTTGTACTTGTACTTGGACTCGACGATCGAGGTCTTGAGTCCCTCCGGACCCGTCCACCGGAGGATCAGGTACAGGATGAAGATCACGACCACTGCGAACAGCGAGAACCACGGGCTGTACACCGTGAGCAGGATCAGGCCGAACAGAATGGTGAGCAGGGCCGTGGGAACGTCGATCAGCAGCTTCTGCACGCCCTTCTGAATGGCCACGGCTTCGAACAGCCGGTTCATCTGTTCAGGGAGGTTCTGCTGCATCGACGCCGAGTACTTCATGCGCGGCACGCGGAAGGCGAATTCCAGTGCCATGCGGGCGAACACCCGCTGCTGAATGCGTTCGACCACCTTGAGGATGCCGATCTGCAGCACGCCGGCAACGATGGTACCAAGGATGACGAACGAAATGAGCACGACCACCGGCTGCAGGAAGAGGCGGCCCTGCACGAGTTGCACGATCCCACCAACGGCGAGCGGCAGGATGAGGCTCAGTCCGCCGGCAAGCGTGGCGTAGAAGAACACCGTGAGGATCTCGCGCTTTTCGCGGGCGAGCAGCGCGAGCGTCCGCTCGACCGGTGTGCGATGCACCTCGGGATCGGGATGTTGCTCACGTCCCACCGGGCTGTGCGGCGTGGAATCGCCGTGCCCCGCCGTCGCGGACCGCAGGGCCATGGGCGCCAGAGCGGGGATTCCGTCGACGTGGGCAAGGCGCCGCAGCACCGCATCAGCCAACGCCTCTGCATCCGCTTCGATGAAGCTCTCGTTGCCATCGCGCGTGATCAGGCACGCGGTCACCGTTCCCGAGTCGTCCCGGCGCAGCACCACGGCATCTTCACCGTTCGCCGACAGCAGTACGAGTGGTACGTTGCCGTCGACGATCGCCTCGCGGACTTCTTCGCGCGACAGGCGACGATCGAGATAGCCCACATCGACCGCGCCACCGATCGAGCGGATCCGACCCGCCAGAGGATCCTGGCCGGAGACCTGACGCGTGAGCGCGCGCCAGCGGGCCTGATCGACCTCGAGCCCGATGGCCTCGGAAATCAATTGATTGACGCGGGTAGCCTGTGCAGACATGCTGGCAGTGCGGAAACAAGAAGAGGAAATCGGAGCGCGGCAACCCTGCCGTTATTGCTCCTGTCTGCCGCAAACGGACGGCAGCGTAGAATGCTTCCCGGACCCGGCGTCGATCCAGCCGGTCGCGGTGTGAAGATATGGGCCGCGCCGTTAATTTCGACGCCTTTGGTCGGGATTCAAGGCTATGTATCTCTAACCATTACTTTGAAGTTTTCTATGGGTTCCATCGTGACACCTTCGCGGCCCATCGGCGTATAGCACGGTATGCGTACTCTTCTCCTCATCGGGATCGCGGTAGCGGCCCCCCTGCTCGCATCGCCCACCCTGTTGCGGGCCCAGAGCGATGCCGCCCAGTCGTCCAATCCACCGTCCGGCCGGGGCTCGGTCGGGATCCATCTGCAGGTCACCGAACCGCGGGGGGAGTTCGCCAGGAACACCGATAACGGCTTCGGCTTCGGTGGCTACGTGCTGGGCGCTCTGGATGCGAACAAGATTCTGAATCTCCGCGGCGATTTTTCGTTCGTCTCCTATGCCAATGACCGGCGCCGGATCCCCTTGGCGGGCACCGGTGGCCTCATTCAACTCGACCTGCGCACGTCGAGCAACATTGCTTCGATCGTGGCGGGCCCGCAGCTGTTGGGCCCCACCGGAGTCTTTACGCCGTACGCCACCGTTCTCGGCGGGTTTTCGGTGTTCTGGACGGAAAGTACCGTGGAAGGTTCCCAGAACAACAACACCCCGTTTGCCAGCACGACCAACTCGAGTGACGCCGTGTGGGCCTATGGGGGCGCCGTCGGGGCCTACCTCCGCGTGTCGCAGGGGCGGACGCCGGTACGGGTGGATCTTGGCGCCCGCTTCCTGCGCCACGACGACGTCCGCTACCTCACCGCCGAGCGTGTGCAGCAGGCGTTCAACAGCAATTCCACGCCCATCCCCGCGCGCGGTCGCGCCGATTTCGTCGCGTACTACTTGGGGATCAACATCACCGCCTTCTGACGTCAATCGTCGAAGTCGCGCCGGCGCTGTTGCTTGCGTTCACCCTGACGTTTCTTCGACGAGAGACGCTGTTCGATCGAGCCCCGCGTGGGCTTGGTGGCGCGGCGTACGCGCGGCACGATCAGCGCCCGGGCCACGAGCTGCTGGAGTCGCTCCAGTGCGGCGCGCCGGTTCTGCTGCTGACTGCGATACTCGCCAGCCACGATGCGGATGGCGCCGTCCCCGTCCAGGCGTGACCCGAGCTTGTCCAGTACCCGTGCACGCTGCTCGTCCCGGAGGGCGCGGGTGGTGCGCACGTTCCATTGAAGCGAAATCCGCGTGGCGCTGCGGTTCACATGTTGGCCGCCTGGGGCGCTCCCGGAGATCGCCTGCAACGTGATCTCGTCCAGCGGTATGCGCACACCCGGGGCAATCTCGAGGGCGTCGTCTCCGGGCCCTGCGGTCACGCGCGGCACCCGCGCGAACGAAGGGCCGCACTGAGTTGTGCCGGTTCGGGACGCCGCGCGCTGTCCGGCGCGGCGAACACTGCCACATACTCTGCCGGGCCGGTCCGCGTGAACGACGTCTGACGGTATCCCACCGCCGCAAGTTCGCAGCGCAACAGCGATGGCGGCGTGCCGTGGGCATAGGTGGGGCGCTCGAGGTCGAGGATCACGAGCGTCCCGCCCGGGCGCATGGCCGTGGCGAGATTCCAGAGAAGGGCAAAGGGTTGGGAAATCTCGTGATACATGTGAATCATGAGCGCCACATCCACGCTGCGCGCCGGCAGGCGGGGATCGTGTGGCTCGCCCAGCACCACGCGGACGTTGGACAGCCCATCCTCACGCACACGGCGCTGCAGAAGGCCGAGGTACTGCGGCACGATGTCCTGGCCGTACACGAGGCCCGCCGCGCCGACCAGCGGAGCAAGTCGCGCCACGTAGTAGCCGTCACCGGCGCCGATGTCTGCGACCCGCTGCCCTTCACGAATCCCGGCGATCTTCGCCACGCTGGCGAATTCACCGGCGTCGTCGCGCGTGTCCTCGTCCGTCCACCGTGGCGCCACGATGTCGGCGACCTCGCGGGTCGGCGCAGGGAACTG
Organism: uncultured Gemmatimonas sp.; assembly: GCA_964577455.1. GTDB lineage: Bacteria > Gemmatimonadota > Gemmatimonadetes > Gemmatimonadales > Gemmatimonadaceae > Gemmatimonas. Next base: position 4,383 of record CAZNZG010000030.1, read on the forward strand.
CGACGCCGGAGCACCCGGCGGGGCCGCCGGCCCCACGGTGTCCTGACCGATCGCGACGACCGCTTCGCCGTCCGCCCGCGTGGCCCGCTCGGCATTCGCGCCGCAGGCAAACGCGAGGCTGAGCAACGTACCCAGTCCGGTGGCGCCAAGGAGGCGCCGCGTTGGCGCGCCCGTGGTCATGACACCACCACCGCTTCACTGCGGCGGTGCACACGAAGCGCCGCAACCCGACGTCCATCCATGGCGACCACCTCGAGTTCCCCCTCGGGATAGCCCACGCGATCTCCCACTTTGGGGAGACGGCCGAGGGCGGCGAACGCGTACCCGCCCAATGTGCTCCAGTCTCCCTCGGGGATCGGCAGCTTGTGGTCGGAACGCACGTCGACCAGCGACATCGATCCGGCGAGCTCCAACACACCGTCGAACAGCAGTGCGTCACGCGACAGCGGATCGTACTCGTCGGCGATGTCGCCGATCACCTCTTCCACCAGATCTTCCATCGTCACGATACCGGCCGTGCCGCCGTACTCATCGAGCACTACGGCGAGGTGTGCGCGGGTGCGCCGCAGGTCGTCCAGCACGCGTTCGGCCGCGCGGGTCGCCGGCACGAACAGCGGCTCCCGCAGATGGTCCCGCAATTCGAACGCCTCAGGATTGTCGGCGAGCCAGAAGTCCTTCGCCAGAAACACCCCGACGATGTCATCGGCTGTGTCCCGATACACCGGGTAGCGGGAATACCGCTCGCGCCGGAGGATCTCGACCAGTTCGTCGCGCTCCACGTCCTCGGCGATCGCTACCATCTCGGTGCGCGGCCGCATGACGTCGAGCGCCCGCTTGTTGTGAAAGTCGAACACCCCGGCAAGCATCGCCGAGTCGGACTCATCGAGGGTGCCGTGTGCGCGCGCCTGCATGACGAGCAGGCGAAGCTCCTCCGGGCTGTGCACATGCCCCCCTTCGGAGGCCGGCGCGATGCCCACCCACCCCAACATGCGATTGGCCGTGCCGTTCAGCATGCCGATGAATGGCGACATGGCCTGAGAAAAGAGCATCAGCGGGCGGGCCACGATCATGCTCACCTCCTCCGGCTTCGCCAAGGCGATCGACTTGGGGGCCAACTCCCCCAACACGATGTGCAGGAAGGTGATCACGAGAAACGCCACGGCAATTCCCGCCCCGGTGTGCACGGCGCCAGGGGCGGGGGTCACCCCCACCAGATGCAGCCCCTTGTCCACCAGGACGGCCAGCGCGGGTTCGCCGATCCAGCCAAGCGCAAGGGACGCGAGGGTAATCCCGAGTTGCGTCCCCGAGATGTAGCGGTCCAGCTGGGAGAGCGCCCGCTGGACGACCGCGGCGCTGCGATCCCCCTCAGCCGCCAGCTGGTCGATCTTGCTGCGTCGCGCGGCCACCAGGGCGAACTCCGCCGCGACGAAAAAGGCGTTCAACAGCACCAGCAACAGGACGAACAGCAGCCGGACGGACACGGTGCCGAACGTCAGGTCTGGCTCGGGGGCCAACGGAGGGTCTACTAGCATGTACGAAAGGAAACGGGCCAGCGCCTGATTCGTCAGGGTAGTGCAATCTGCAATACAGGCCGACGTCCGGCAGGTGTTGCAAACTGCATGACCTCTGGCTCCATTGTCGAGTGCGCTACACGCCGGCCTTTCCACAGGATCCCATTCAGGAGCTGCTCGAGCCCAGGCGCGTGCTGCGCTGGGTCTGGCTGGGACGTGTCGTCCTGGCCTGCGCCATTCTGGTGGCGGCCGTCTTCGTGTGGAACAAGGCGGCGCCGTCGGACACGCTGGTCGCCACGCTGGCCTTTGCCGTGGCCACCCTCGCCACGGTGGGATCCGTGATGTACGCCCAGCTCGAGGAACGTCCCCTCAGTCAGGCGTTCTTTGCCGGCCAGAGCGCGATCGACCTGCTGCTCGTCACGGCCGTCGTGCACATCACCGGCGGCTGGAGCTCTCAGTTTGCCGCGCTCTACATCCTCGTTATTGCCAGTGCCGCCCTGTTGCTCCCCTTCCGGGGTGGGTTGGCGGTGGCCGCTGGCGCCTGCGCGCTGTACACCGCCGACGTGCTGTGGCTGCGCCCCGGGACCCCGTACGTGGGTATCGGGGTGCAGGTGGCGGTCTTCGCGGTCGTTGCCGTCGGCTCCGGCTACGTGGCGCTCCGACTCCGGCAGGCCGGTTCCGGCCGGGAGGCGCTCGCGCAGCAGCTGGTGAAGGTGCAGCTGGAAGCCGCCGAAATCCTGCGCACCATCCGTTCGGGAATCCTGACCGTCGACACGCAGGGGCGCCTGCTGTACGCCAATCCCGCGGCGACCGAGCTCCTCGGGTTGGACCTGCGTGCCTTCACCGGCAAGCCACTCCTCCCCACGCTCCTCGGGGTCTCACCCCAACTGGCGAACCTGCTCGAGCGCAGCGCCCGCGATGGGGTGCGCACCACGCGCGCCGAGGGCACCATTCGCCGAGGTGAGGAGGAGTTCGACATCGGCGTCACCACCACCGTGGCGGACGGAACGCGACCGGACGGTACCGTCACCGCCACCGCGATCTTTCAGGACATCTCCGACAGCAAGCGACTGCAGGCGTTGCACATCCGCGCCGAGCGTCTGCAGGCCGTCGCGGAGCTCAGTGCCTCGCTGGCCCACGAAATCCGCAACCCGCTGGCCTCGATTCGGAGCGCCACCGAACAGCTGGCACGCCGTCGCCCCCCCGCCGCGAACGACGACGACGAGGACGAGCGGATTCTGCACGGGCTCATCGTGCGCGAGGCGGATCGCCTCAGTCGGCTACTGGCCGATTTTCTCGATTTCGCGCGGACGCGCGTCACGCGCCTCGACGTGCTCGACGTGGGTACCCTCGCACATACGGCGGCCATGCTCGCCGCGTCGCACCCGGACCGCGGTCCCGGTGTGCAGGTGCAGGTCAATGTGGCCCCGGATCTTCCGCGACTGCAGGGTGACGAGGATCTGCTGCACCGCGCCGTCTTCAATCTCGTGCTCAACGCCATCCAGGCCGTGGCCGACGACGGGCATGTCTTCATCGAAGTGGATCGTCGGGCGCCGGAGGGTGTGGATGGCTCGTCGGCGTCGGTGACGGGAGAGCTCATCGCCATCACCGTCACCGACGATGGGCCGGGCATCCCCGTGGAGCTCAGCGAGCGCCTGTTCGAGCCGTTCGTGAGTGGCAAAAGTGGCGGGACCGGGCTTGGTCTGCCGGTCGTCCACCGCGCCGTCGAGGCACACCGCGGCGTGGTGCTGGTGGACCGCCTGCCCAAGGGCACACGATTCAGCGTGGTCCTGCCGGTAACCCCGCCGGCCCCGCCCACCATCCCTCCCCTCAGCAGCAGTCTCAACGGAACCGACGCGTGACCGTCACCTCACCGACCGACAGCGCGCCGCGCGTGCTCATCGTGGACGACGAATCGGGGATTCTCGATTCGCTGCGCATCCTCCTCAAAACCGAGGGGTTCGTGCCCTACACGGCGCACGGGGGCCGTCAGGGCATCGACAAGATTGATGAACTGCAGCCCGATATCGTGCTGACCGATGTGCGCATGCCCGACGTGACCGGTGTGCAGGTCCTCAGTCACGCGCGACAGGCCGATGCCGACATGCCCGTGATTCTGATGACGGCGCAGGCCACCCTCCAGTCGGCCATGCAGGCGGTCAATGAGGGCGCGTTCTACTACATCCAGAAGCCGTTTCGCAACGATGAACTCGTGGCCATTCTCCGGCGAGCGGCGGAGCATCGCCGCTTGCGGGTGGAGAACCACTCGCTGAAGCAGGAAATCCGTCGCCGCGACAAGAGCACCAACGGACGCCCGGTCGGTCGCAGCAAGTCGTGGCTGGACGTGCTTCGTCTCGCGGAGACGGTTGCCCCCACCGACAGCACCGTGCTCATCACCGGCGAGTCGGGTACCGGCAAGGAAGTAATTGCGCGCTACATCCACGACCTCAGCACGCGGGCCGATCACAGCTTCCTCTCCATCAACTGCGGCGCCTTGCCGGAGTCGCTCCTGGAGAGTGAACTCTTCGGTCACGTGAAGGGCTCCTTCACCGGCGCGGTGAAGGACAAGACGGGCCTCTTTGCCGCGGCCGATCACGGCACCTTCTTTCTCGACGAAATCGGCGAAACCACGCCCTCCACGCAGGTCAAGCTCCTCCGCGTGTTGCAGCAGCGGGAGGTCATCCCCGTGGGGGCAACCGAGTCGATCTCGGTGAATGCGCGCGTACTGGCGGCGACCAACCGCGACCTGGAAGACGAGATCAAGCGAGGAGCATTCCGCGCCGATCTGTTCTACCGCCTCAACGTGATTGCCGTCCACCTGCCGCCACTGCGCCAGCGTACTGAAGACATCCCGCTGCTCGCGGACAGTTTTCTCGCCCGCTCGGCGATGCAGCGCGGCGAGCCACAGAAGGGACTCTCGGAGGACGCACTCGATGCCCTCATGGCCTATGCCTGGCCCGGCAACGTGCGCGAACTCGAAAATGCACTCGAGCGGGCGGTCATCCTGTCGTCGGGGGATACCATTCGCGCGGACGCGCTCCCCGAGCGCGTCACCGCGCGGCGCGCCGAGCCGCTGGTGAGCGAACGGACACCGGTGACGCCCACGCTCGAGGCGATCGAGCGCGCATACATTCAATGGGTGCTGCAGAACGAGGGTGGCAACAAGAGCCGCGCCGCCGATATGCTGGGAATCGATCCTTCGACCTTGTACCGCAAGCTCGCCCGGTACGGAGACGCCTGATGTCTGCTGTCACAGTGCGGCGCGACTGCACGCGCCGGTCAGGATTCACGATCATCGAACTGCTGGCGGTCGTGCTGATCATTGGCGTGCTCGCCGCCATCGCCATCACCAAGTTCGGTGATTCGAAGCGGCGGGCCTACCTTGCCGCGATGAAGTCCGACCTGCACAACCTCGCCATGATCGCGGAGACGCAGTTCACGTCGGAGAGCAGCTACGAGAGCGTCGAGGCGCCTCGAGGCTCAGCGGGCGTTACGCTCACGTTCGAAGGACGACGTGCCTCGTGGCAGGCGACCGCCACGCACACCGGGATCCCGGGAATGGTGTGCACGATGTCGTCGGGGATGGGCGTGGCCAGCGAGCCGCTGTGCCAGTGAACGCCCGCACGGCGCGGATCGCCCGTTTCAGGGAGCGATAAAGCGTCACACCACCGGCACTGTCGTGGATGACCGCCGCTGCCGGCACTCTCGCACGCTGCACGACTTCTTGCAAAACATCAGGGCGTGGAAACGATCCGGTCGGCGTGAAAATGGTGCAACTCATTGTAAATCAATGGCTTTTATTGGGGCCACCGTCGTGGCAAGGCAGTTGCCTTATGTGTGCCTGTCGAGAGGCACGCCACTCGCGGCGGCTTCGACGACGCCCCCCAACACACTCTGGAGACTGACCAATGCTTCGCACTCGCAAGGGCTTCACGCTCATCGAACTCCTGATCGTCGTCGTGATCATCGGCATCCTGGCCGCGATCGCGATCCCGAAGTTCGCCGACACCAAGCGCAAGGCGTACATCACGGCCATGAAGTCGGACCTGAAGAACCTGGTCTCGGCGGCCGAAGCCCACTTCTCGGACAACCCGACCACGGGCTACGCGACGTTCGTCTTCCCGACCGTGGGTTCGTCGGGTGTGCAGCTCTCGGGAAGCGGCACGGCGACGGGCTGGTCGGCCACGGCGACGCACGCGAATGCGGCCGGCGCGAGCTGCACGATCGGCGTGGGCACGGGCGTGGTGGCGCCGCTCGCCGAAGGCGAGCCGGGTGGCGCGGCCTGCCGCTAAGCCGCACGCAGGGCATTCGTAGGCTATTCGTAGGCTATTCGTAGGACACATCGAACAACCGTGCGATGGGGGGAGGGGTCGGGCAAATGCTCGGCCCCTTTTCCCGTTCCGGGAGCGCCGCGACCCACATTGCACTTCGCAAGGCATCGTGCAAAACACTGCGGCCCCAAGCCGGGTCAATGATGGGGAGAGATCGAAAAAGTGTTGTATTGCAATGCGTTACGGAATTCCGCGGTCGTGGTATGCAGGTTGCCTTAGGTGAGGATGTCGAGGGTCGGCAACGGCCCGAGCACAATCCCCCCACTCTTTGAGGACACTACCATGCTTCGCACTCGCAAGGGCTTCACGCTCATCGAACTCCTGATCGTCGTCGTGATCATCGGCATCCTGGCCGCGATCGCGATCCCGAAGTTCGCCGACACCAAGCGCAAGGCGTACATCACGGCCATGAAGTCGGACCTGAAGAACCTGGTCTCGGCGGCCGAAGCCCACTTCTCGGACAACCCGACCACGGGCTACGCGACGTTCGTCTTCCCGACCGTGGGTTCGTCGGGTGTGCAGCTCTCGGGAAGCGGCACGGCGACGGGCTGGTCGGCCACGGCGACGCACGCGAATGCGGCCGGCGCGAGCTGCACGATCGGCGTGGGCACGGGCGTGGTGGCGCCGCTCGCCGAAGGCGAGCCGGGTGGCGCGGCCTGCCGCTAAGCTCCATAGGTTGCTCAATGACGAAAAGGGGTCGGGCGATTGCCCGACCCCTTTTCACATGCCCCGTCTCGGCGACGGTGCGGTTGCTCTTCGGGGGATTCGGCAGCATCCTGTGGCGTGACCGATTTCAAACGACCAAGCATTCATGACCGGCTGCAGCGCGTGCTCATCATCGCGAGCGCCGGATTAATTGTTTCGATCATCACCACCATGTGGTTCACAGAGAAGCTGCCGGCGGTGGTCCGGTGGCCGATCGTGGTGCTGCTCGTGTTCCTCGTGGCGCTGACGTCAGCCAGCGTACTGCAGCGACAGGTCGCCGAGCTGATCGAAGAACCTCTCGATCATTGCGTCAAGGCTGCCGATGCCATTGCTCGCGGCGATACCACGCAAACCGTACCCCCCGCCAGCACGCTCGAGTTCGACCAGCTGGCCAGCAGCATCAACCGCATGACGGAACAGATGCTTGCCGCGTCCCAGTCCCGCATGCGGGTGGAGAAGCTGGCCACCATGGGGCGCATCGCTGCCGGTATATCGCACGAGATCGGCAATCCGGTGTCGGCGATCGCGAATTATGCACATCTGCTGCGCATGCGTACCAAGGAGCTCAGCGGTACCACCGAACCGCTGGACGCTCTGGAACGGGAGATCACCCGCATCGATCGCATCATGCGCGGCCTCCTCGATTACGCGCGGCCGAGACGGCTCACCCCCAAGCCGATTGTGGTGGATGACGTGATCGAAGACGTCCTGCGTCTCCTCGGTGATCAGGGGATCACTCGGCGCTTCCAGCTGTCGCGGCAACTCGAAGCCCCTGACGGTGTGGTGTATGCCGAACGTCATGACCTGGAGCAGGTGTTCGTCAATCTGCTCCTCAACGCGGTGGATGCCATGGACCGGGACGGCGAGATCGTGATCCGGTCACGCATCAACGACGCGTCCGCCTTCTCGGAAAGCATCGAAAAGCGGCGTACCGATCCCGCACCACAGAAGTGGGCCCACCGTCCCAGCAAGCGCGCGCTTGCCTGGTTGGCACGCCCGGAATCACCGCCGCGCTTTCTTCAGGTAGTCATGGCCGATTCCGGTACCGGCGTGGCCCCAGAGGATGAAGAACGCATTTTCGAGCCCTTCTTCTCCACCAAACAGCCGGGGAAGGGTACGGGGCTCGGTCTCGCCATCGTGGCAAGTACTATCGAGAACCTCGGAGGAACGATCTGGGTGCAGCGGGCGCGCGAAGGTGGTGCGGCGTTCGTGATTCTGCTGCCACTGCACGGAAGCGGCGTGCGCGCCATCGCGCCGGAAAGCAGCACCGCGTTCAATTGATCCAACGCGCCGCGTTCTGGTGACGGAGGAGCGGCTCGGGTGACGTAGCATGTCCCCATGTCCTCCTCCGTTGTTGTTCATGGGTTGTCCCCGTCGCCCGCCTGGCCCCCGACTGCTCGCAGAGGGCGGGCGCTCGTGGAATCGTGTGTGGCGATCATGGTGCTGGCCACCGCCGGGACGTTGCTGCTGCTCGTGGCTTCCACATCGGCGCACCTCGTCGATGCGGTTCGCATGCAGGCATTGGCGGCCCAGTACACGGCTGCGGCACTCGCATCGGCAACGCGCAACGGCTGCCGTGCGGTGGATGGATCCACCGTGGTGGCGTCCCGTCTGCAGGTGAGCGTCGTGCCCAGCGCAGGTGAAGCGGTGCCTGCGCTCGTCGTGCGGTCGGTCTGGCGCCGTGCCCCGCTCGCCGGCGGCTCGCACGGCCGCACACATCGCGACAGTACCAGTACAGCCGTCTGGTGCGAGCCATGACACGGGTGCCAAACACGCGTCGCGGCCACTCGATGGTCGAGCTGTTGGTGGCGCTACCCATCGCCATTATTGCCGCTGCGGCCGCCGCCATGCTCATCGTGCGCCTCGCACGGATCACGCGCACGCAGGGTGCGCAGCTGACGGCGGTGCGCGAACTGCGACACGGGCATGCCGTGCTTCGCGACGATCTCGAGCCGCTCGAGGCCCGCGACCTCGTGACGGTGAGTGATTCGCTCATCGAAATGCGGGCGCATCTCGGCGTGCTGCACCTCTGCGAACAACTCTCGGCATTCACGATCATCGTGGCCGTCCCCACACGCACCGACGATGCCTGGGTCTTCGGTGTGCGACGAGGAGACGCGGCGCGCACTTTCGGGGCGGCCCCCGAACCGGCGGCCGTACCGATCGAGCAGCACCGGCGCGTTGCCGAGCCTCCACAGGCACTTGGTCGCGGCCTTTGCGGTGCGTTGTCCACCACGATCGCCCGGCGTTTCCGGCTGACCTTCATCGACACACACCCGCCGCTGGCCGCCGGAACTCCGCTCCTCGTGCAGCGCGAGGTGCGGTACGAGCACTACCGCAGTGGCACCAGTTGGTGGCTGGGGCGTCGCACACGTGATGGGCACGCCTGGGAGGGTATTCAGCCGGTGGCCGGTCCGCTGTTGCCGCCGGCTCACCGCGGCATGGAGGTCACGGCGCTCGATGCCCAGGGGGGACCGACGCTCATGGATTCCGCCGCGTCCATTCGCCTCCTGTTACGCATCCCACAGCGAGGGCCGTCGTCTCCGGCGGCCAGGGGGCAGAACCCTGCCGACTCCTCGCTGTTGGACGTCGTGTTGCGCGCCGCGGTGTCGCGCCGGGCAGCGCCATGATCCCCGAATGCCGCAGTCAGAGGCTTGCCGCCGCTCGCGTCCGGTGTGGGTTCGTGTTGCCCTTCGTGCTCGTGGCTGTGGCTGCCGCCGGCATCCTGGCGATGGCCTTCGTCACGACGGCCATGCGGGCCGCGCGCGCCGGGGATCTGGCGGTGCGGGCCGACGAGGCGCATGCCGCGGGCGCCGAAGCCATGGCGCTGGCGCTGGCGCAGTGGAATCGAGACTCCCTCTGGGCGTGGGTGCCGGGCACTGTGGTCTCCCGCGAAATCGCCACGCGCGCCGGTGTGTCCGCGAACGTTGAGTGGGTACGGAGCGCCCCCTTGGTCGCGTGGTTGCGCGTGCGCACCGAGCGGTCCAGCCGCCGCGCGTTCGACGCCGGTCGTCGGGAGTTCGTGCGGGTGGTGCATCTGGCCCCCCCATCGGTACCGGTGCCGGCCGTCGTGACCAGTACCGGGCCACTATACGGTGCCGACGGGTCACTGCTGTCGGGGCTCGACCTCACACTCCCCGACAGTCCCTGCGGTACCCGGCGCGATACCCTGAGCGTGTCGATCGCTGCCGCGCCCCATCTGGCGGCCGAGCCGGGGCTTCGGTGGGACGGCGCGCCCACCGTGGTGCCGGTCTCCACGTCCACCGTCGATCAGCTCGATGGCACGGTGCGGGAACTGGCCAGCCGGGTATCGGCGGAGTCACGCGATTCCAGCCGGGCGCCCCTGTCCGGCGCGGCCGCCGGCGCCGGCGAGACGCCACGGTGGCGCGTGCTTGCTCTCGCCGGTCCCGTGCTCACGGTATCCGCGGGTGACCCATGGCACGGCCTGCTGCTGCTGCGCGGGCCAGTAGTCGTACGGGGAGACCTCGCAGTTACCGGGCTGGTGATGGTGGACGGGGCCATCGATCTGCGGCACGCGAACGTCCGCATCCGGGGGGCGCTGGTCGTGGCCGATCCGTTACGCCGCGGGACCCATCTGGGCGCCGCGACCCGGATTCTGTACGACCGCTGCGCCGTCCAAATGGCACTGGCCACCGTGGGGCGCCCCCAATCGCGTCCGTTTTCCCTCTGGCACCGCCTCGTGGAGTGACCTCGGGACGGTCAAATCGCCCGACTGAAGCTTCGGCGGGGATGGGCCGACACTATCACGAAGTTGGCCCCCGTACCGGCCAGCCTCCCTTGGGGAGGCGTTACCTCGTGAGTCCCGGGTCGTTTCAAGGGTGACGCGCCGGTTCCGGCAGGTCAATCTGTCCCGTCCGAGATTCCGGACGGGACGCACGAATGAAACTCACTGCGCACCCCCTCATCCCATGGCGCTCTTCGGCCGGAAGAAAATCACAGTCGGGCTCGACGTCGGCTCCGGGCTCGTAAAAGCCGTGGTCATCGACCACAGCGGCCCCGTTCCCGAACTGGCAAAGGTCGTCATCACCCCGCTCAACGACACCGCGATCGTCGAGGGTGAGGTCATGGACCACGGGATTGTGGCCGATGCCATCCGCCAGACCATCGCGGCGACCGGTCTGAAGGTGAAGCACCTCGTGGCTGCCGTGGGTGGTCGCGACGTGATCGTCAAGAAGATCCAGATGGAACGCGTCAAGGAACAGCAGGCACGCGAACTGATGCGCTGGGAAGCGGAACAGCACGTGCCGTTCGACATGGATTCCGTCGAACTGGATTTCCAGGTCCTCGATCCCGATGGCGACGGCCTCGACATGAGTGTGCTGCTCGTCGCCGCCAAGCGCGAACTGGTCGAAGCGAAGCAGGCGCTCCTCATGGAAGCCGGCGCAGCGCCCACGGTCATCGACGTGGACGCTTTCGCGTTGCACAACGCCTTCGAGGCCAACTATCCCGAGGCGATGAACGGCACCATCGCGCTGCTCAACATCGGCAACGAGGCCACCAACCTCAACATTCTCGATGAAGGGGTGCCCATTCTCACGCGTGATCTCGGGGTCGGCACTCGCCGCTTCCGTGAAGATCTGCAGCGCGAGCATGGCATCAGCGTCGACGAGGCTGAGGACCTGCTGCGTGGCTTCGATCGTCACCCCATGCTCGACAGCACCGTATCCATGCGTGGGGAGGAGATCGCGATCGGCATGGAGCGCGCCGCGACCTTCCTCTCCACGTCGTCGCGCAACTTCGGGCAGATCCGCGCCGTGTACGCCTGCGGTGGCGGCTCGCGCGTTCCCGGTCTTCTGTCGTGGCTCTCCGATCGCCTGCGCATCCCGGTGCAGCCGGCCAATGCGTTCGCCAAGCTCACGGTGCGCGAAGGCGCCCTCGAGTTCCTGTCCACTGACGAAGTCGCCCCGCTGCTGATGCTGCCGGTGGGTCTCGCGCTTCGCGCCGCGGCCTGAGCGCCAGAGGAAACGACTCATGATGCTCGAAATCAACCTCCTCCCCGGGAGCAAGAAGGGGAAGAGCGGCAGCGGCGGCTTCAGTCTGGCCGGCTCGCTCGGCTCGCTCGGCGCCGGCATTCGCGATCCCTGGCTTATCGCGGCGGCCGCATGCGTCGTCATTTCGGTGGCCGCGGTCGGTACGCTGTTCACCGCGCAGAGCGCGCGCGCCTCGGAACTCGAGGTGCGCATGGAAAAGGCCTCACGCGATTCCACGCGCTATGCGAAGGTGCTGGCGGCGCGCCGCCAACTGACCGCCGAGCGCGATTCGGTGATGCGTCAGCTCTCGATCATCCGCACGATCGATGAGAACCGCTACAACTGGGCGCATATCCTCGACGAAGTGAGCCGCGCGCTCCCCGCGTACACCTGGCTCACGATCATCGAGCAGACCACGAAGGCGCCTGCACCGCCGGGTACCGATACGCTGGGCACCGCTGGGGAAGCGCCGGTACCGGCGGCGGGCGCTGCGGCCAAGAAGAAGGAACAGGCAGTGGCGGCCGATACCATCGCCATTCATCCGCCGCTCGGGTTCCGGCTCGTGGGGCAGACGGTGGACATCCAGGCCCTCACGATGTTCATGCGTCAGCTCGAAAGCTCTCCCTTCCTCCAGAAGGTCACGCTCGCCAAGTCGGAGATCGTGATCGTGGACAGCAAGGACGTCACGCAGTTCGAGTTGAGCGCCGAGTACGAAGTACCACCCCCGGGCGTGGTGCGCACGACCCCCCGCGGTGTCCCAGTCCGCAGAGTTGAACAAGGCGTCTCATCCCACCCACCACCCAGACCACATCAAGCTGCTGATCGGCTTCACGGCGATCGCACTTGCGGTGCTCTACTGGATGTACCCGTACGCGTCGAAGAACGAGCAGCTCGCGCTCGACGAAGCGCATGTGACCGAACTCGAGGACGCCAACCAGAAGGCGGCGCGCGAGTTTGCGAGCGGCAGCATCGAGGAACTGCGCGCGCAGGCCGCTGAGAATCGCTCGGCGCTCACGGTCATGCGTCGCCTCGTCCCCACCGGCAACGAAGTGCCCGCGCTCCTCGAAGAAGTCAGCACCGCCGCGCGGCGGGCCGGCCTCGATGTGGGTGGTGTGGTGCCCGAGCCGGTGATCGTCGGCGATCGCTTCGATACGTATCGCTACACCGTCACGATCATCGGTGGTTACCACCAGTTCGGCGAGTTTCTCGCCAATGTCGGATCGCTGCCCCGCATCGTGGCCCCCGTGAACTTCTCCATCGTTCAGGGCTCGGCCAACTCGCAGCGTATCCAGGCGCGGACCTCCGAGCAGGGCGCACTCGCTGCCACGATGACGCTGCAGACCTACGTCGAGAAGACGGTGCCCGCGGCACCGGCTTCGAAGGAGCGCTCGTCATGATCCGTCAGACGCTGACCCTGGCCTTGCTTGCGGTATCGATCGGCAGCGCCACCGTCCTCGGTGCACAGACTCCGCCGGCACGCACGGTGCGCGGTGAGTCGGCCGGCACCATGGGGGCCGCAGCGGCACCCGCCGCCAAGGCCGCGGCCAAGAAAACCATGCCCACCGAGATCGTCCTGCAGCGCGAGACCTTCAGCTACAGCGGTGGCGGTCGGCGCGATCCGTACAAGTCGCTCATGTCGAGCAGCGACGTGCGGCCGCTGTTGAGTGATCTCCGCCTCACCGCCGTGGCCTTCGACCCGGCAGGGAACAATTCGGTGGCGATTCTCCGCGACACCTTCTCCAAGACGCAGTATCGCGTGCGGGTGGGCCAGCAGCTCGGCCGCCTGCGCGTCAGTGCCATCCGCCAGAAGGCGGTGCAGTTCACCATCGAAGAATTCGGATTCAATCGGCAGGAAACGCTGCCGCTGAGCAGCGACACGACGAAAGTGAGGAACCCATGATGGGACCGACGACCGTTGCGGTGATTGCCGCGATCCTGGTGCACGGCACGCCTGCGCCTGCGGCACACACCGCCCCCTCGGCCGTTACGGCCATCCCCGCCGATGAGGCCATCCGTGGTCGCGTTCGCGCCATCGAAGTCGCTCCCGCGCCGAACGGCACGGCGATCGTGATCGACGTGGACGCGGCCGTGGCCCTGAATCACTTCCGCCTCGACAATCCGACCCGCATCGTCGTCGATCTCGGCGGCGCCGACCTCGGCGTTCCGTCGCGCTACGATGGCAAGGCCCGCGGTGTCGTGCGGAACGTGCGTCTCTCGCAGTTCCGCACCGATACGGCCCGCCTGGTCATCGATCTCGACGGTGCGCACGACTACACCGTCGAGCGCGACGGCAACAGTGTGCGGATCAACATCGAGGGACCGTCTTCGCAGTTCGCGCGCTGGATGGTGGGTCGTCCAGCGGCCGGCCTCACGGCGGTCGCGACTGGACGCCTCGAGTCGCCCGTTACGGTGCCTGCCGCGCCGGCCGACTCCGTTCGCAAGGCCGAACCGCAGATCGTCGAGCCGGTGAAGCCGGAAATCAAGGCTGAAGCGCCGAAGAGCGACGACACCCGCTACGATGCCGCCGTCGACATGTTGACGCCGCGCACGCCGGCCTCGGTGGCGTCGATCACCGCGGCCCGCCGGCAGCAGCAGAAGCCGCGCATCACGGTCAGCTACGATGGTACCAGCATCCGCGACGTGATCGCCGCCTTCGCAACCTTCTCCGGCCGTACCATCGTGGTGGGCAAGGATGTCGAGGGTACGGTCACCGCCGACATCGCCGACAAGCCGTGGGACGTGGCGCTGCAGGCCATTCTGCAGTCCCAGGGACTCGCGGCCACTGAAGATGCCAGTGGCATCATCTCGGTCGATAGCTATCGCAACCTCGCGTCGAACCAGTCGCTCGAGCCGCTGGTTACGCAGGTCATCGACATCAACTACGCCAAGGCCAGCGTCCTGCGCGGCACGGTCCAGGCGCTCCTCGCGCGCGACTGCACCGGCCTCAGCACCATGCAGACCGGCCGCGATCTCGGCATGCCGATGAATCAGGGCGGTGGCGGTGGCGGCGCAGGCGCGCAGCAGCAGATGGGTGGGCAGGGGTGCGTGGTCCGCGGGTCCGTGGCCGCCGACAGCGCCACCAACAAGCTGATCATTACCGAAGTCCCGTCGCGCCTGCCGGAAATCGTCTCGCGCATCCAGCAGCTCGACATCCGCACGCGGCAGGTCGCGATCAAGGCGAAGATCATCTTCGTGAACCGCACCGGCATTCAGGATATCGGTCTCGCCTATGACCTCGGCACCGGCAACAAGCAGTTCTTCCAGCAGCTCGTGCCGCGCACCGACCCGGCCACGCTGCAGCCGATCGATACCGACGGCGACGGGGTGCCCGACGCCACCGGCGGCGGCATTCCCTTCCAGGGACCGGCCCGCATCGCGCTTGGCGGCAACGCCATCGCCGGTATCGCGAATGCCAACAACGCGATCAAGCCCAATGCCCTCAACCTGATCTACAGCACGGCTCTCGGCCGCTATCAGCTGACGGCGTTCCTCAATGCGCTACAGACGTCGTCACTCGCCGACGTGCAGTCCGAGCCGAGCATCACGATCCTCAACAACCGCAGCGCCGAGATCTTCGTCGGCCAGGAAATCCCCATCCGTGTCATCGACGCGGGCGGTCAGGGCGCCCAAGGCGGTGCCGGCGGTGGTGCCGGTGCCGGCGGAGCGGCCGGTGCGCAGGCGCCGAACGCGGCGGCCTTCTTCCCCCGCGCCGCGGTCTCGAAGGAAGAGGCAGGCATCAAGCTGTCGGTCACGCCGCAGATCACCAACAACAAGATGGTGCTCATGAACATCAAGGCCGAGAATTCCAGTGCGGAAATCTCGCAGACCGATGTTGGCGTGATCTTCAATCGCCAGCGTGCGGAGTCGCAGGTGCTGGTGGCCGATGGTGAAGCCGCCGTGATCGGTGGGCTCACCGTGACGGAAACCACGCGGTTCCGCAGTGGCATCCCGGTGCTGATGAACCTCCCCTTCGTGGGACGTCTCTTCTCGCAGAACGCCAAGAATGAAACGAAGCGCGAACTGCTCATCCTGGTCACGCCGCACAGCCTGGACGACGACGTCACGCCTCCCCCGGGCCGCTGACGCGACGAGGATAAATCAAGCCATGTTCTCAATTCTCGCCGGGCGCGCCGACGCGCGCCCCACGCCTCGCCTGCGCACGCTCCAGCGCGCCGCCGCCCTCGTGGCGGTGGTCGCTGTCGGTGCCTGCAGCGGCGACGAGGTGATCGACCCGCCGTTCCGCGATCAGATCAAGCCCCGCGTGTCCATCGCGAAGGGCAATGCGGTCGCCGATACGCTGCTCAGTGTCACGATCAACGCCACCGACAACATCGGCCTGAAGCGGGTGCGCCTGCTGCTCGCTGGGGGCGTCACGGCGGCCTACGACACCGTGATGACGACTGCGGTGACGTCGCTGACCTTCAACGTCAATGTGAAGGTGCCGAGCAACGCGCCGATCGGTGCGACGGTGAACGCCCGCACGGTGGCCACTGACGGGGCCGGCAACGTGTCCGACACCGCGCTCGTGGCACTCACGGTGGGCAACCTCGAGCCGCCACAGGCGATCATCACCAGCCCCGTCGCCAACTCGCCGGTGGTGAGCGGCAAGGCCCTGGTGCTCTCGCTCTCCGCGAAGGCGCGCTACAAGGTACGCACGGTGGGCTACCAGATCAGCGGAGCCTTCAACTTCGCCGACTCGCTGGTGTACACCTCGCCGCTGCGCGACTCGCTGGCGGTGCTCGATACCCTCACCATTCCCGATTCGGTGCGTGGCGCCACGATCAACGTGACGCCGTTCTTGACCGACTCGATCAATCAGCGCGTGATGGGCAGTGCGGTGGCCTACGCCGTGCAGAGTCCCGCCAACGCGAACACCAGTCCGGTGGTGCGCACGGGCGTCTCGGCGCGCGTGGAAGTGAGCGATACGATCTTCGTCGAAGCTACCGATCCGGTGGGTATCGCCACGATCGGGTACGAAGTACGCACGCTGACGGGGCAGGTGCTCGCGGCCGACTCGGTGAGCTCCACCGGCGCCTTCTCCACGCTCGTCCGGACCTTCCGTTCGCGCATCCCTGCCACCGCGTTTCCCACGGCTGTGACCGTGGCCGGGTTCGCCCGCAATGCGAATGGCCGCCGCGACGTGGCGCGCTTCGGTTCGGGCGCCGTGCGGGCCGATACGGTACAGGTCGTGGCCGGTTACACCAACCCGCTTCCCGGCGGCGGCCAGATTGCGGACGCGTTGTACGTGCCGCGCACCGACCGGCTGTATCTCACGAACATCGAGCGCAACTGGCTCGAAGTGTTCAATCTTGCCGACAGCACGTTCCGCGCACCGATTGCCGTGGGGTCGCGGCCGTGGGGCATCACCGCCTGGCCGCGCAATCGCGACGGCGTGATGGGTGACACGCTGCTCGTCGCCAATTCCGGCGGGACGAACATCAGCTACGTGAACCTCAACGCCGGGACCACCGGCCGCGAAGTGTATCGCTATCCGCTGCCGAACATCATGGTCTACTCGATCACCAGCGTGCGGGCGGCGCAGACCGATCAGATCATCACGCAGCGTACGGCGTACGACTTCAGCGACCGTCCACAGTTCGTCGCGGCGACCTGCACTGGCCCTCTGGCGGCGGGTAGCGCCTGTGGGGACGTGGTGCTGGTGTACTCCACGACGCCAACGCCGGGCCAGAGTACGCCCTTCCCCAACCAGGGCACGCTGCGCTGGGAGAACCTCAACAAGCGGTCCTCGCACTTCTTCTTCGAGCAGGCCATGGGGCAGACGGCCAACCGCGCTGATACGCTCGAGATCGAGCGTTATGCGGCCGGTGGTGTTGGCGCGGACTCGATCCTGGTGCCGGCCCGTCAGCAGGTCACACTCGGCGATGGCAGCAGCTACAACTACTCCATCGTGGTTCGCCTCGACCAGCTCGCGTTCCGCGATACCACGTTCGTCCGCAACTCCGGCAACTTCCGCCGCGTGGTGATGGGTGAAGGTGGGCCCGTGCTCGGCAGCCGCGCCCTTACCTACGACGTCACGCGCGGCTTCGAAGCCACGCCGCCGCTCCCGGTGGTTGACCGCGGCGTATCGCGCCCGGTCGACGTGACCGACTTCATCGCGAATACCTTTGCCCGCGTGCAGGGCGTCGGCATCAACTTCGACGGTGAGCTCAATGCGGTGAAGGGCGACTCGACGTACATCTTTGACAACTCGCTCCGCCTGCAGGGTATCCTGCAGAGTCGCCCGAGTGGCGGTGGGCTCGACTTCCACCCGCTCAACACCGGGCAGAACTCCACGCCGCTCCGCACGCGTCTGTCGTTCGTCGCGTCGAGCGAGCCGGTCATCGATGTGTTCGACACGCACTGCTACCGTCGGATCGCCACGATCCCGATCCGTGATCCGATCATCGGTCCTGTTCGCGCCACGGTCCGTCCCAACGGACAGCTGGTGCTGGTGGGCGCCACGGTGCGCGGAGTGACGCTGGTCGCGCTGCCGGACAACTTCACGACTACCTGCCAGTAAAGGTACGGGGCGCGCCTGACGGCGCGCCCCTTTGGTTTACAGGGCAGGGGGCAGGGAGAAGGTGGTCAGGGGGAAGAACGAAGGCACCGCGCCTTCCACCTTCTCCCTGACGCCCTGCACCCTGCTCCCTCTCTTGTCATCCGCGCCGCGCGCCGCGCGCGGCCCGCGCGCGGCCCGGCGATTTTGTCCGTAGTCTTCTGACGGGACGTTGCGGGTATTCCCCAACGCTTCAACACC
>CAZNZG010000031.1:0-21936 GCA_964577455.1 uncultured Gemmatimonas sp.
GGCAGCACACTGCAGAGGAGCACCGAAATGCCATTCGCCTGGGCCATTTCGGTCATCGCCGCGAGGTTGTTCTGGATTTCCTCGAGGGTGGCTGGCCCGGTGTTGCCGGCGATGTCGTTGGTCCCCGCCAGAATCACCACGGCCGCCGGAGCGAGGCCAATCACGTCCTGCCGGAAGCGCAGCACCATCTGCGCCGTGGTCTGCCCGCTGATGCCGCGCCCCACATACGGGCGCCCCGGAAACATGGTCGGAAAGTGCCGGGCCCACCCTTCGGTGATGGAGTTGCCGAAGAACACCACACGCTGTTCGCCGGCGGTCGGGGTGGCGAGCGCGGCATTGGCGCTGCGGTACCGTGCAAGGCCCGCGAACTCTGCGGCCGATGGTGGGGCAGACTGCGACATCACGGGCGAGGCGGACAGGGCGATCGCCGCGGCAGCGATCGTGACGGTGGAAAGCAGCGCGGGGACGGGGCGTCGGGTATACCGCGCGCGCGGATGGACGGTCGCGGACAGGCGATGGGGCATGTGATCGGGAGCGGGCATATGTGATGATCCGCGAATGTACCGCCTCACAGGAGCCAGCGTGATGCGCACCACACTTGCGGCGGCGTCGATGGCTCTCCAAGCTTTGCGCTTCACGAAGTGCCTCACACCCCCCGCGATTGCGGAGCAATCTGATGAAGAAGTCCCAATGGATGGCGGCAGGGACCGCCGTGGCGGCCGTCCTGCTACTCGGCGCCGCCCGCTGGCCGCAGGCCGCCGTGGTCACCGTGACGGTGAATGCCCGCTGCGCCGGACCCAATACCACGCAGATTACGGTGCAGCCGTGGAACGTGCGCATTCGACAGGGTGACCAGCTGCGTTGGGTGCTCAATGCCAACGCGAACAGCGACGACATCGAGATCACGCCCAAGGAAACGAGCGCGTGGCCGTTCGCCTCACGCAATCCGGTATTCGGCACCAAGGAGCAGCCCGCGCGCACGCCGCGCATGCTGGCCAACGCCCGCGGAACGTACAAGTACAACATCGTGCTCACCTGCCAGTCGGGGAACAATCCGCCGGAGCAGGTGGTGATCGACCCCGATGTAATCGTCGACTGAACGGGCACCCAACGGGCTGATCGTTCAGGTCGCTACGTTTCCCTTCATGCTCCGTTCGCCTCAGCACCCCACACGGATCGGCCCCTACGACATCATCCAGCTTCTGGGTGAAGGCGGTATGGGTGTCGTGTACGAAGCCGAAGAGACCGCGCCGGTGCGTCGACGTGTGGCGCTCAAGCTCGTACGCAAGGGGCTCGATGATGCGCGCGAGGTCCTGGCGCGTTTCGACGCGGAGCGCCGTGCGCTGGCGGTGATGAGTCACCCCGGGATCGCGCGGGTGCTGCAGGCGGGCAGTACGGACGACGGCGAGCCGTACTTCGCCATGGAGCTGGTGCGCGGTCTGCCGCTCACCGAATTCTGCGACACCAAGCGGCTCGCTGTCCGCGAGCGACTGCAGCTGTTCATCGGTATCTGTGAAGCGGTGCAGCACGCCCACCAGAAGGGCGTGATTCATCGTGACCTCAAGCCGTCCAACATCCTCGTGACCGACGAGGACGGCACGCCACAGCCCAAGATCATCGACTTCGGCATCGCCAAGGCACTGGGCCCGCAGCCCGCCGACGCCGCCAAGACCATGGCGGGGTTCGCGATGGGCACCGTGGCGTACATGAGTCCCGAGCAGGCCAGCACCACCGCGATCGACGTGGACACGCGCGCCGACATCTATTCGCTCGGCGTGATACTCTATGAGCTGCTGGTCGGCGCCTTGCCGCATGATCCGGCGCAGGTGGGCGTGTTCGAATTCCTCGCGCGCCTGGCGAGCGGCGACACCATGCCCCCCACGCCAAGCGCGGGGCTCAGCACGGTCGTGGCGCAGAGTGATGTGATCGCGCAGCGCCGCCGCACGGACTTCCGGCATCTGCAGCGTGAGCTTCGTGGAGATCTCGACTGGATCACCATGAAGGCGATGCACCCCGATCGCGTTCTGCGCTACGAAACCGCGAACGGTCTCGCCACCGACCTGCGCCGGCATCTCACCAACGAGCCGGTGGCCGCGCGTCCTCCCAGCACGCGCTACCGTCTCGAGAAGTTCGTACGGCGCCACCGCATTGGCGTCATCGTGGCCGGCGTGGCGACGGTGCTGGTGACGGTGAGCACCGTGGTCGCCACGGTGGGCTTCGTCCGGGCCCGCCGTGCCGAGCAGGTCGCGGCCGAAGAAGCCGCCGCCGCCAAGCAGGTGGCCGATTTCATGGTGGACCTGTTCCGCCAGTCGGACCCCAACGTGCAGCGCCGCCAGAACATGACGGCGCAGGCACTGCTCGAGCAGGGCATCCGTCGCGTGTCGATGGATCTTGCGTCGCAGCCGCTGCTGCAGGCGCGGCTCATGCAGACCATGGGCACCGTGGAAACGTCGCTCGGCAAGTTCACCGAAGCGCGCGTGCTGCTCGAAGACGTGCTGCGTACGCGCGAGCGACTGCTCGGCGCAGACCATCCGCTCGTCGGGGAAACGCTCACGAGTCTCGGCGAGCTGACTCGCGAGCGCGGTGAGCTCGACGTGGCGGAGCGGTATCTCACGCGCGCGCTGGCCATTCGCGAGCAGGCCCTCGGCCCGCGCAACGTGGAGGTGGCCACGACCATGTCGATGCTGGCGGTACTGCGTGTGCGCCAGACGCGGCTGGCCGAGGCGGAATCGCTGTATCAGCGGGTGCTGGCGATCGATGCCCTGGTGCGTGAGCCCAACGATGCGCGCACGCTGCGCGACATCCGCGGTCTCGCGGCCGTGTACCGTGCCATGGACCGCAAGGTGGAGGCGGATTCGCTGTGGCGCCTCGTGCTGCAACGGCAGGAGCAGTCGTTGGGCGCCGATCACCCCGACGTGGGGAGCACGCTCAACAATCTCGGCACGCTGGCGTACTTCGACGGCAAGTACGCCGAGGCGGCGCGCTACTACGCGCGCTCACGCCCGATCATCGAGAAGGCGTTCGGTAGCGAACATCCGCAGACGTCGGGCGTGATCAACAACCAGGGCGAAGTGCTCTGGAAGCTGAAGCGCTACGCCGAGGCGGAACCGTTGCTGCGTCAGGCGCTCGCCATCAAGGAGCGGGTGTACACGCCGCAGCATGCGTCGATTGCGATCTCGCTGAATGGCCTGGCCGGCGTGCTGCGCGACAGCGGTCGGCCTGCGGAGGCGGAGCCGCTCTACCAGCGCGCGCTCGCGATCCGCGAGCAGGGGAGCAACCCCACCGACCTGGCGGAGACACTGCGCGACTATGCGGCCCTGTTGAAGGCCACCGGGCGCGGGGCGCAGGCCGCGCAATACGAGCAGCGGGCAACGGCCACGAAGTAGGACGCTGGCTGGGACGGATGGCGGGCACGGCGGTCGGCGTGTAACCTGCCCGCATGCTTCGGCGAGTGGTGTACTGGGTGTCCGCGCGTTGCCTGCGCTGGTTCTTCCGCGAGTACCGCGTGATGGGGGAGGGGCGTGTGCCTGCCGCCGGCCCGGTGCTGCTGGTGGGGAACCACCCCAACGACATCCCCGATGTGATCGCCGGGCTGTTCACCACGCCGCGGCCGGTGCGCTACATCGCCACGGTGAGCGTGACCACCAGCTGGCCGGCGCGAAAGACGTATGAGGCCATGGGGGTGATTCCCGTGGCGCGCATCCGCGACGCGCGGAAGATGAAGGCCGAAGGGGTGGATATGGTGGCGGTGAATCAGGCCGCCTATGACGCTGTGGGGCGCGCGCTGGCTGCCGGTGACGTGGTGGCGGTGTTTCCTGAGGGAGGCGTGCACGATGTGCCAGAAATTGGTCGTTTGCGCACGGGTGTCGCCAAGATGGTGCTGGAACATATTGATGCTGACGCGAAAAATGATGTGACGATCGTGCCGTTCGGCGTGCAGTACGAAGCGCCCCGAACCCGTGGCAGCGATGTGCTGGTGCGACTCGGCACGCCGTGGAGCGCGCGGGAGTTCGTGGAGGCAGCGGCGCCGGAGCAGGGCGGGTTGGCCGGATTCACGGCGCGCCTGCGGGACACGCTGCGGGCGGTGACGCGCAATTCGCCCACGTGGGATGTGGCCGCGATCCGCGACGAGCTGATTGCTGCCGCGGCGGCGGCGGTGGCGCCGCACGACCCGCTGGGGGCCACCCCGCCGCTGGTTTCGAGGGCGGCGGCCATGGCCGAGGTGTTGTGGGAGGGCGGTGGCGACGGCGATGCGGTTCGACTGCGAACGGCCGCGCATCAGCTGGCGGTGGCCGTCGAGCGGGCAGGCGGGGTGCGCACCTCGGCGGTGGACCACGCTCGGCTGCTGTACGCGCTCGACGTGGAGCCCCCCCGCTACGCCGCACAGGCGCCGGTCCCCACGGCCGTGCTGTGCCTGGGGCTGCCCGCGGCGGTGATCGGCTGGGCGGTGCACGCCCCGATCTTCGCGATCGTGCGCGCCGTGGCGCACCGCGGCGCCAAGGAGCGCGTGGACGAAGTAGCACGGTTGTTCGTGCCCGGGCTGTATCTGGTGGGGCTCTGGTATCTGCTGCTGACGCTCATGGGCATGATCGCCCTCGCCGTCGGCGGCGCCTCACCGCTGTGGGTCCTCCCCGCCACGCTCACCTTCACCCGGTTCGGCGATCTCGCCGTGGGGTGGCGCGCGTGGCTCGAGCACTGGCAGATGGTGTACCGGGTGCGACAGTGGCCCACGCCGGAGCGCACGGCGCTGCGTGAGGCGGCGGCGGTGGTACGGGAGACGGCCGCCGCATTCGATTAGACTCCGCGGCATGACCCTCTTCTCCATCGGCAACGCCGGCGTGGATTTCGGCGCCTCCGAGATCTTTCGCGAAATCACCTTCACCGTGGCCGCCGGCGATCGCTGGGCGGTCGTGGGGCGCAACGGCACGGGCAAGTCCACGCTGGTGCGGCTCATTACCGGCGCGCTGCAGCCCACGCGCGGGTCGGTGGCGCGCATGCCGGGGCTGCGGGTGGCGCTGATGGACCAGCACCGCCGCTTTCCGGAAGATCAGTCGCTGTGGGAGATCGTGGCTGACGCCTTCGGCGATCTGCGAGCCCTCGAGCTGTCGCTGGCGCATCAGGCGGCCAATCTCGAGCACGATCACAGCGAGACCGCGATGGAGAAGTACGGCCGTGATCTGGAGCGCTTCGAGCGCGACGGCGGCTACGAGATGACGTCGAAGGTGGACGCGATTCTCATGGGCGTGGGCTTCGACCCTGCCATGGCGCGCCAGACCCGCATTGGCACCCTGAGTGGCGGCGAACGTGGGCGCGTGGCGCTGGCGCGTCAGCTGGCCACCCCGGCCGACCTGCTGATCCTCGACGAGCCCACCAACCATCTCGATCTCGATACGACCGCGTGGCTGGAGCAGTACCTCGCGAGCACCGATCGCACCGTGATCTGCATCAGTCACGATCGCGCCTTCCTGAATGCGATGGCCGACCACGTGCTGCATTTCGAGGGGGGCACGGCGTTCGCGTACGTGGGCAGCTACGAAAGTTTCGTGCAGCAGCGCGAGGAGCGTCGGCTGGCGCAGCAACGCCAGTTCGACAAGCAGCAGGCGAAGATCGCCTCCGAGATGGACTACATCGCGCGCAACCTTGCGGGGCAGAACACGCGGCAGGCCAAGGGACGGCGCAAGCTGCTGTCGCGCATGCCACGCTTGTCGGCACCGATCGGTGGCGACGGTGTGATGGCGCTGCGTCTGGATGCCGGTGACCGCAGTGGTGACCGCGTGATCGAGGCGAAGGGGGTGACCGTCGGCGTGCCCTCCCCCGACGGGACGCGAACCCTCGTGCGCGATGTGCAGGTGGTGCTCGAACGTGGGGAGGTCGTCGCGCTCGTGGGCCCCAACGGCGCCGGCAAGAGCACGCTTATCAAAACACTGCTCGGCGAAATGCCCCCGCTCGGCGGCGAAGTACGCGTGGGGCCCAGTACCACGGTGGCGTACTATCGCCAGGATGTTGGGCATCTCCCCATGGAGAGCACCATCTACGACGCCATCGCCAACGAGCGGCCGTTGTGGGAGCGACGGCAGGTGCAGGGGCACCTCGGCCGTTACGGCTTCAGTGGTGACGAGGTGCAACGCACCGTGGGCACGCTCTCGGGCGGCGAACGCGCGCGCGTGGCCATGGCGCTGCTCACACTCAGCACCAACAACCTGCTCATTCTCGACGAACCCACGAACCATCTCGATGTGGAGAGCATCGAGGTGCTCGAAGACGCGGTCGAGGACTACGAGGGGAGTGTGCTGATCGTGAGTCACGACCGTGCTGTGCTGCGCGGTCTGGCCACGCAGGTGTGGGAGCTGCGGAACCAGGAGCTCACCGTTTTCCCCGGCACCTTCGTGGAGTGGGAGCAGATGCGCGCGGAACGCGCCTCGAACGAGGCGAAGGAAACGCGCGCCAACGACCGCAAGGACGCCGAGCGGGCGGTGCGGCAGCGGGAACGCGAGCGGGAACAGCGCGAGCGCGAGAAGCAGCACGGCGGTGATCCGAAGAAGCTGCTGCGTGCCGCCGAAAAGGCGCTGGCCGACGCCGAGCTGCGCGTGGCCACGCTGGAGAGCAAGATCGCCGACCTCACCGAGCAGCTCGACGACGCCTCGCTGTACGACAATGCGGCCGGGGTGAAGAAGGCGGCGGCGATGGGGAAGGCCCTCGACGAGGCGCGTGATCAGCTCGACGAGGCGATGCACGAATGGGAAACCGCCGACGAGTACGTGGGGCTGCTGCGGAAGCGCTAGCTGTTCCTGTCAGGGGCGAGGTAACGGACCGGCCGGGGTTGCAACTTCGCGGCACCGCCCGGCGTAGAAACCGCATATGCGTTTTTGCCCATTTCCGCGCCGATTGTTCGTGCTGCTTGCCGTTGCCCACCTGGCGGCGGCTCCCCGCAGCGATGCTCAGGCATCGCGCCCCCTCCAGCAGCTCCTCGAGGATGCCAGCCGCAGGAACAGGCTCCCCGACAGCCTGATCTCCTACAAGGCCAACGTGGAGACGGAGATCGCCATCCTCCTGCGCCGCGAAGAGGGAACCGAGGCGGTGGCGGCGATCGAGCAGGTGGCGAGCGCGCTGCGCTGGAACAGAGCGGGGCAGTACGAGCAGCGCATCCAGGGATATCGTGCCCAGCAGCTCGGGGCCAACGTCTCGATGCTGTCGCTCTTCCAGACGGGGTGGATCAATCCGGTGCTGTACGGCAACCGGCTGCGAGTGCGGCCGCGCTCTTCGGACTCGCGCGGCCGCGCGGCGGCGGTCAGCCAGGGGCGCGATGGCAGCGATACGCTTCCCGCGGTGCATCCGCTGGCCACCGACCGCGACCAGTACTACACGTACTCCGGAGGCGACACGATCGTGGTGATGCGCGCCGGCGATCGCACGATTCCTATCGCGCACGTGCGCGTGCAGCCACGCGCCGACGTGAAGGGCAAGGTGGTGCTCTTCGACGGGGAGATGGACCTCGACGCGTCGCGCGGTACGCTGGTACGCTTGCGCGGGCATTTCATGCGGACGGGGGCGTCACGCTCGCCGCTGGGGCGCACCCTCGCCGATGCCGTGGCGTTCGTGGAATACGAAAACGGCGAGCGCTCCGGCGCGTACTGGCTGCCGGCCAGGCAGCGCATCGAGCTGCAGGCCAATGTGCCCCTGCTCGGCGACGGACGCGCGGTCGTTCGTATCGTGTCGCGCTTTGCCAACATGGAGGTGAACGACACGGTACTCGACGCCGCCACGCTGGCCAAGGCCGACTCGTTGCGGGCGCTTGCCCGCCGTCCGCTCACCTACGCCAGTACCGACTCGCTCGCGCGCTTTTCCTCGTGGCGTACGGCGATCGGTGACATCACCGGTGGCATGCACGCCGATGACTTTCAGGATATCGCACCGGACCGCTGGCGCGTGACCGGGCCGCCGCGCTTCGATCTGTCGGCACCGCGTCCGGCCGATGTGATGCACTTCAATCGCGTGGAAGGGTTGTTCACGGGCGTCGGGGGCAAGTGGGCACTCCGCGACGCTGCGCCCGGCGTGGTGGTGCGCGCCAACGCCGGCTACGCGTGGAGCGAGCAGACGGTGCGCGGCCGGTTGAGTGTGGAGCGCACGCGTGGGGCGTACACGTTCGAAGCGCGTGGTGGCCGTTCCATGGACATCACCAACGACTTCCGCGCGCCGCTCGACTCCGGCAACAGCTTCGCCGCCCTGTTCGGCTCACTCGACTCCTACGATTACGTGTCGCGCAACTTCGGCACGCTGTCGGTGCTGCGGCGCGTGGGCGCGCGGCGCGCGCTGATCCGCGCGGAAGTGGGGTATGGCGACGATCGCTACCGTGCCTCGCAGTTCGTGCGCGGGCCGTTCGGCGGCGATCCGTTCCGCGCCAATCATGGTGTGGACGAGGGGAGCTACGTACGCAGCGCCGCTCTGCTGGAGTGGCACCCCGATCTTGCCGCCGAGTCGCTCAAGCCGGGGCTTGGGGCGCGCCTGTCGCTTGAGCGCGGTGATGGTACGCTCGCATGGCAGCGCGCGGAGCTCCGGTTGAGCGGGCGTCGGCCGGTGGGGCCGTTCATGCTGCTGGGTCGTGGCGACGTGGGCATCGTGACGGGCGCGCGCATTCCGTCGCAGCAGCTCTTCGAGCTCGGCAAGTATCAGAATCTTCCGGCGTACATGGACAAGGAGTTCGCCGGGTCGCGGGCGGCGGCGGTGCGGGCGAGCCTGCAGTACACGAGCCCCTTCCTGCGCAATCCGATTCGCTTAGGCGAGCGCTTCTGGCTTCCCGCGATCGCCCCGGGATTTAGCGTGGGGGTGCAGAGCGGCTGGGCCGACGCCCCCACGGCTGCGGCGCGCGAGTCGGTGAACCGGCTCACGCCCGGCTACGATCCGCTGCTGCTCGCCCAGTGGGCGCCGGTGGCGGTGCCCACGGGCCGCGTGCGGGCGAGTGTCACGGCGGGTTTCCGCGTCTTCGGCAACGGGTTGTTCCTCGGCGCCACGCGCGCGGTGGATCAGGCGGCGCCGTGGCGAGCGCTGCTCGGGTTCGGGCAGCAATGGTAAACACGCGAGATACGACGGGTGGGAGGCACGGCGGGCTCGTCGTGCGGCTCAAGCACCACACCGATGGGGCCACGTCCATCACCTCTACGCGCACCGATGGCAGCAGCACCTGGCAGCGGTTCGAGGGGGCGACGGCGATGGTGTTTCCGGGGCACGACCTCACGCACTACGCCGTGGAGACCACGCTGGGATACGCGCGCGGCTTCTACGGGCTGCTGGCGGAGGGGTGGGCCATCCAGGATTTCGCCACGCCGTGGCCACGCGGTCCCATCCCGGAGGAGGCGCGTGAGGTGGAGCTGATCGTGGGCTTCCTCGACGCGGAGCGGCGCGAGGGGCTCACGTGGAGTACGGAGGAGTTCGCGGCGCATGCGGCACTCTTTCTCGACGCGGCCCGCGCCCGTGGCAAGGAAGTACCGGGCTCGGTGCGCCTCCCTGACGCCGAGGCGCTGCTGGCCGTACGGGCCTGCCGCGACGACCTGCTACGGCGTTGGATGGCCACGCCGCCGGGTGGGGAGGTCGTGCTTACATTTCCCGCATGACCGCCATTGCTCAGCTTCTGCCCAGCCGCCGTGACTTTGCCGGCGACGACCTGATCTTCACGCTCAACGGCCGCGCGCAGAAGCGTGCCGCCGAGGGGGCGAGCGTGATCAACGCCACGATCGGTGCGTTGTATGACGACCATGGCAAGCTCGTGGTGCTGGACACGGTCATGGAGCAGTGGAAGCAGCTCACGAGCGCGGAGATCGCCCCGTACGCGCCGATCGGTGGCGACCAGACGTACCTGCTGAATCTCGTGCAGCGGCACTGGCCGTCGCTCACCAGCATCGGTGTGGGAGTGGCCACCCCCGGCGGGTCGGGGGCGCTGGCGCTCACGCTCAAGAACTTTCTCGATCGCGGCGACACGGTGCTGACGGCCGCGCCGTACTGGGGCCCCTACAGCACGCTGGCCGCCGAAGTGGGAATGACGCTCGCCACGGTGCCGTATCCCAGTGTGGAGACGGGGATCGACATCGGCGCGTGGGAAGCGGCCTGCCGTGACATCCTCGAGGCGCAGGGGCGTCTGCTGGTGTGGCTCAATGATCCATGCCACAACCCCACGGGGCGCAGCTTCAGCAAGGCCGACCGCGCGGCGCTCGTGGAGATGCTGCGGGATGTGTCGAGTCAGGGGCCGGTCACGCTGATTCTCGACCTCGCCTATCTCGATTACGCGCGCGATCCGCAGCAGGTACGCGAGGCGCTCGATGACTATGCCGCCTTCGGTGCCGAAGGGCATGTGCTGGTGGGTGCCTGCCTGAGCCTCAGCAAGGCGTACACGCTCTACGGTGCGCGTGCGGGCGCGCTGGTGTTTCCGTGGACGACCGATGCTGCCCTGCACGGTGCGCTCATCACGAGCTGCCGCGGCACCTGGAGCAATTGCGCGCGCGGACCGATGAGCGTGCTCAATCGCATCTCGAAGGACGGGGCCCTGCAGGCGAAGCTGGAGACGGAACACGCACAGTGGCGCACGCTGCTGGCGAAGCGTGCGGCCGCACTCGATGTCGCGCTGCGCGCCAAGGGGCTTGCTGGGTGCGCGTACGATGGAGGCTTCTTCGTGACGCTCGCCGGCGGCGCCGACCCGTTCGTGACGTGCGAGAAGATGCAGGCCCGCGACGTGTTCGTGATCCCGATGCCGGAAGGGCTGCGGGTGGGGATCTGTGCGATGAGAGAAGCAGACGCGGCTAGGTTCGCGGAGGCGTACGCGGAGTCGCTCTGAGATCTGAGCGCTCAGCCCGAGAGTCGATGGGTGAGCTCGAGATATCAGCCGGGATAGCGGTGAGGTGGAATAACGCAGAGGGTGAGAACTGAACCAGCGCAGGTTCAGCTCTCACCCTCTGCGTTTGTCACATCACACCGCTATCCCGGCTGACCGCTCCGGCTCACGACTCAGTTCCGCCTCTCGATTCTCGACTCTCCCGTCTCACCGCTGACTGCGGTGACGGAGACGGAGAGCCGCCCTTCCCGATACGCCTCCAGTTCCGCGTATCCCAGCGGCATCGTGCCATGCGCCTCACGCGCGTCCGGGCCCATCAGCCTCGCCACCACGCGCTGCGCGCTCTCGGGGATGGTCACGCGCGCGATCGCGGGCGCGCTGCCGCTGGTACTCGAGGCGGGGCCGGTGATGTTACCGCCGCCCTGACGGCGGAGTACCACGGCAGCAACGGGCGCGCTGGCGATGGTGCGCCAGCGCAGTTCACGGCGTACCGGGTCTACGGTGAGTGTGGTCGTCACGCCAGCGGTCCCCACACGCGTCGTGAGCACGCGTGGCGCCGCCACTGGCGCCGCCCCATTCACGAGGGCCGGCGTGGTGCTCGGTGCGCGTCGACGGGGGCCGAGTTGCTCGAAGGCGTACGCCAGCGACACGAGCCGCACATCGCTGAACGACTTGCCCAACAGCTCGACACTCACCGGAAGGCCGTCGGCGGTGAAGCCCACCGGCATGGCAATACTTGGCAGGCCGCTCTGTGCACCGAGCGGACAGGTGCTGCCCGGCTGAACCTGCCCGGGAAACACGGGCTTCTGTCGTATTGTGGGGTAGGCGATCGCGTCGAGCTGCAGCGAGTCGAGGAGGCGCTCCATTCGCGCGCGCAGCGCCTGCTGACGCGAAAGGGTCAGTGCGTGGGCCGCGTTGGGGAGCGGCGGGAAGGTGTCCGATGTCCGGAAGCGCACCTCGAGCTCACGATCGAACTGACCGCGCGCCACGATATCACCGAGCGTGCGCACGGGAGCGTTGGGTACGCCCGCGAGATACCGCGCGAGGTCGTGCTTCGTTTCCATGTTGATCACGCTCGTATTGGCGATGAGCGTGTCGAACTCCGCCATGGGAACATCGATCACGGTGGCCCCGCGCGCCCGCATCACCGCAAGGGCGGCGCGTACACTGTCGGCGATTTCACCGTCGGTGTCGCGGAAGTACGGAAGAAACACGCCGAGGCGCGCCGTGCCGAGCGCTTTGGCGTCGAGTGCCGTGGTGAACACCGGGCGCCGGTCGCGGATGACGTGCGTACTGCTGTCGGTCGCGTCGTAGCCCACGGTTGCGTCGAGCGCGATGGCGAGATCGGTCACCGTGCGCGCGAGGGGTCCGCCGATGTCCTGTGAATGCGACAGCGGCACGATGCCGGTGCGGCTTACGAGGCCGATCGTGGGGCGCAGTCCGAACAGCGCGCCGAACGCGCTGGGAATGCGAATGGAGCCACAGGTATCGCTTCCCCACCCCACGGCGGCGAAGCTGGCGGCAATCGCGGCGCCGGTGCCGCCGCTCGAGCCACCGGGGCAGCGCGCCGGGTCGTAGGGATTGCGTGTCTGCCCGCCGAGCGAGCTGATGTTGGTGATGCCCGCGGCGAGTTCGTGCATGTTGGCCTTGGCCAGCACGATCGCGCCTGCCGCGCGCAGCTGCTGTACCACGAATCCGTCGCGCGCGGGCTGGCTGGTGGCGAGCGCCAGCGACCCGGCCGTGGTGGGGATGTCGCCGGTGTCGTAGTTGTCCTTGAGGATGATCGGAATGCCGTGCAGCGGGCCGCGCACCTTCCCCGCCTTTCGCTCGGCGTCACGTAGGGCAGCCTCCTTGAGGGCCTGCGCATTGATGCGGATGATCGCGTTGAGCCGCGGCCCGGCCTGATCGTACGCAGCGATGCGCGCGAGGTAGGCGCGGGTGAGGCTCACGCTCGTTGCGCGGCTGCTTGCCATCGCGTTCTGCAGGTCGGTGACGCTGGCTTCGGCGACTTCGATGCGCGGCGCGGGCTGCGCGGCGGCGGTGCCGGCGAGACTCGTGCTCGCGAGCAGCACGCGAATGAGCGGGGCGATTCTGGTGCGCATCGTGGATGCCGTCCGGGAGGCGGGTGGGGTGAACAGCTCACATGGAGGCCCTCCGTTCCTCCGTGATCTCCGACGAGCTGTTTCTCAATCAGGGAAATGCACGTCGCTGTACTTCAGACTCGTGCGCGGCTCCGCCATCATGGGCGCCACGGTGTCGCGCCAGCGCTCGTAGTGGGCCGTGGCCTTGTGCGCGGCGGGGGCGTCGTCGGTACGGTACGCCTCGATGAGCGTGAATCGCGTGGGGTCGTCCTGCTGCTGCAGCACGTCGAAGCGCGCGATCCCCGGCTCCTGCACGCTGTGGGTGGCATTGTCGAGCGTGGCGGTCTTGAACGCCTCCACGAACTCGGGCTTCACGTGTACGAAAACCTGAACGATGAGCATGAGACTCAGGGTGGTGATTCGGAGGAAGGAACGGAACGGGGAAGCTACGCTCGGTGCACCACGCCCGCATATTTCCGTCATGCGCCTCCGCTTCCTGCTTCCCGCCGCCAGCCTCCTGCTCCCTGTTCGGGGAGTCGTCGCCCAGTCCACGCAGGTGGCCGACGTGGTGTATCGCAACGCGCGGGTCTGGACCGGCGATAGCGTGCGTCCCTCGGCCCAGGCGCTGGCGGTGCGCGACGGCCGGCTCGTGGCCGTGGGCAGTGACGGCGACGTCCAGCCGTTCGTGGGGCCTACCACCCGGCAGGTGGACCTTGGCGGGCGGCGGGTGGTGCCCGGCTTCATCGATGCGCACTGGCATCTGCCCACCGCGAGTCGCGCGGATC
This sequence comes from uncultured Gemmatimonas sp., assembly GCA_964577455.1. Taxonomy (GTDB): domain Bacteria; phylum Gemmatimonadota; class Gemmatimonadetes; order Gemmatimonadales; family Gemmatimonadaceae; genus Gemmatimonas. Next base: position 13,686 of record CAZNZG010000031.1, read on the forward strand.
TGGTGGGGGCGGGCAGTGTGCAGGAGATCGTGCGTCGCCTGCAGGCATGGGCTGCAAAGTTGCCTCGTGGCGCGTGGGTGGTGGGGCGTGGCTGGACGCCGAGTGATTTTCCGCAGAATGCCGCGCACAAGCGCTATCTCGACGCGGCGTTCCCCGATCGTCCGGTGTTGCTCACGGATCGCGACGGACATCAGGCGCTGGCCAACAGCGTGGCGCTGCGTCTCGCCAAGGTCACGGCGGCGACCAGGGACCCGGTGCAGGGAGTGATCGAGCGCGAACAGGGGGGCGCACCCACCGGGCTGCTCAAGGAGAGCGCGAGCGGGCTCGTGTCGCGTCTGGTGCCGCCTCCAACCGCCGCCGATATCGCGCGCCGCATTCATGAGGAGTCGCGCGCGGCGGCGAGTCTCGGCATCACGATGGTGCAGGAGGCGTCGCGGCGTGCGCCAAGCGGGGCGGTGTTCGAGGCGCTCGCGGCCGCGGCGCGCGCGGATACCATGTCGCTCCGCTGGTACGTGAGTGTACCGTTCGACCCCAATGCCACGCGCGCACAGCTGCTGCGCTATGTGCAGCTGAAACAGCAGTTCCGCGGGCCCTGGCTGCGGTACGGCATTGCCAAGGGGATGCTCGACGGTACGGTGGATGCGCAGACGGCGGCAATGCTCGAGCCGTATGCCAACACCGACGCGACCGGGCTTCCGTTCTGGCCCGCCGGCACGCTCAACCGCGGTGTGGTGCGCTACGACAGTGCGGGGTTGCAGGTGGAGCTGCACGCCATCGGCGACAGGGCGGTCCGCATGGCGCTCGATGCGTACGCGCAGGCGCGCAAGGTGAACGGCGTGCGCGACAGCCGGCACCGTGTGGAGCACATCGAGGTGCCCAGTCCTCGTGATCTGCCGCGCTTCCGGCAGCTCGGGGTGATCGCCAGTACGCAGGCGATCTTCGCCACGCCCGATGTCACCACGCTCACCAACTATGCGCCGCTGCTTGGCCCCAAGCGCGCGGCGCTGAGCAACAACTTCCGGCAGTTCGACGACGCCGGGGCGGTCCAGGCATTCGGCAGCGACTACCCCGTGTTTCCCATGGACGTGATCCGTGGCATCTACACGGCCGTCACGCGCATGACGCCGGAAGGAACGCCCAAGGGTGGATGGTATCCGGCGGGGCGCATCAGTGTGGAGGCGGCGCTGCGCCACTTCACGCGAGACGCGGCCTACGCGGGGTTCATGGAACAGGACGTGGGGACGCTACGCGAGGGGATGCTCGCCGACTTCGTCGTGCTGAGCGAGGACCTGCTGGCGTTGCCGCCGGAACAGTTGCTGCGCGTGAAGGTGGAGCGCACGGTGGTGGGGGGGCGGGAGGTGTACGCAGCGGGTGGTACTCGGTAGCCGCGGCTGACTCGTCGGATGATGCATTCATGAACAGTTAGCTTTCACGCATGCTGAGCGAAATCGCCACCGAGGTCGTCGTCATTCTCGCCTTGCTCGTGCTGAATGGCGTGTTTTCCATGTCCGAACTGGCCGTCATGACGGCCAAGCGCACCCGTCTGGAGCACCGGGTGGAGGAAGACGATGACAGTGGCGCCCGCGCAGCGCTGCAGCTGGCTGCCAACCCCACGGCGTTTCTCTCGACCGTACAGATCGGCATCACGCTGGTTGGTGTATTGGCTGGTGCCTTCGGCGGCGCCGGGATTGCCGAGGTGCTGGCGGCGCAGCTGCAGCAGGTCTCGTGGCTGGCCGAATACGCCACGTCGATCGCGTTCGCGGTGGTGGTGTCCATCATCACCTTCCTCTCGCTCATCATCGGCGAACTGGTCCCCAAGAACATCGCGCTGAGCAACCCCGAGCGGGTGGCGTCATTGGTGGCACGCCCGATGGGCGTGCTCTCGCGCGTGGGCGGCCCTGTCGTGCGTATGCTTACGCGCACGACGAACGTGATTCTGCGACTGCTGGGGCTTGGCTCGGTATCGGAACCCGGCGTGACGGAACAGGATATCCGGGCACTCGTGGAGCAGGGGGCGGAGTCGGGGGTCGTCGAGGCCACGGAGCAGGTGATCGTGGAGAACACCTTTCGCCTCGGTGATCGAACTGTCGAGTCGATCATGACGCCCCGCCCCGATGTGCTCTGGGTGGACCTGGGCGATCCACCAGAGGCGCTGCGGTCACAGCTTGGTGGAGCCGTTCGCGAGCGCTTTCTGCTGTGCGAAGGAGAGCTCGATCAGGTAGTGGGCATCGTGTTCGCGGAAGATCTGCTGCTGCGTGCCGTCAACGGGTCGCCGGTTGCCGATGCCGAGTCTCTACGTGCCGTCGCTCGCGAGCCGCAGTATGTCCCGGCCGTGATGCCAGTGTTCCAGTTGCTTACCACGCTGCGCGATTCGCGCGCGCACGCGGCGGTCGTCCTCGACGAGTATGGCGCGGTGACGGGGCTCGTGACCCTGCACGATCTGCTCGAGGCGTTGGTGGGTGATGTTCCCGATGCGGCAACCGGCGATGTGGCGGATCTCGTACGCGAACCCGATGGGTCATGGCGTATCGACGCCGGCGTACCGCTCGACGAGGTGGAGGCGCGACTGGATCTCGATGCCGACGACGATGAACGGGCTGATGTGGTGACGATCGGGGGCTTCGTGATGGGTCGTCTTGGCCGGGTGCCGCGCGAGGGGGACGCGGTGGAGTGGTCCGGTCGCCGCGTGGTGGTGTCGCGCATGAGTGGTCGGCGGATCCTTACCGTCCATATCGAAGCGCCTCGCCGGGAGCCGGAACGACCGGCCTGAGTTTCCCGCCTTGCCTCGGGGGCTTCCACGGCGTTGGATGGAGCGCGCGATTTGTACCGCCGCCTACCCGCCTGATCCACCGGGCAGGCAACGGCGAAGATACGCCGCCGCCATGTCGTCATCGCCCTGCCCTGTGGCGATCGCCATGGTGAGAGCGTAGAGCTCACCGGGCGGCACGTCGAACATCACGCCGTTGAGCCCGAGAAACACCAGCGCGGTCGACAGTCCCGTGCGCTTGTTGCCGTCGCGGAATCCCTGCGATCGTGCGAAGTCCACCAGATACGCTGCGGCGAGCTCGGCGAGGTCGGCGTTTTCGTCATATCCCCAGCGATGGCGCGGGCGGGCCAGCGCAGACAGTACGACGTGCTGGTCGATCACGCCGTGCGCTCCGCCGAAGCGCTCTATCTGTTGCGCGTGCAGCGCCAGCAGGATGGCCTCACTGATCCAGCGGGGCTCCGCGGCGAGGCGCCGCGTCATGCCCTGCTCACTTGGCCAGTTCACGGAAGGCCGCAGCGTACTTCGCCATCATCACCTCGTGGATCTCGAGCGCCTCGGCGAGTTCCGGCACATGCGGCACGACCCGGAATCCACCCATGCCATCCTCGATCCACTCGAGTTCCTGTCCGGCCTCGATGCCCAGACGGCGCGAGACCTCAGCAGGGAGGGTGGTGACGACGGACGCGCCCTGCGCGCGGGTTCGGCTGGTCAGTGAGGCCATCGATCGTATAGAGAAAGTTGAAAAATGTCACTAAAGTGTCATCTAGTGGAAAATAGTGAGACTATAGTGAGACTTTCAAGGTGATGGGTATGCAGCGCTTGGGCGTGCAACGCGTTTTCTTGGACGAGGTCCACCGCCGTACCCGTTCTCCCGAAGCCCCTCTCCCGTGAATTCCTCCCGTTTCTTGCCGATCGCCCGGGCGACTGCCCTGCTGGTCGGGACCGGTCTCTCCATGTTGCCACTGGCTGCGATGCCAGTGGCCGCCCAGGGTCGCGGTCGTGGCCCCGCCGCCAACGCCGACACGTCGTTCGATGTGAAGTGGCGCAACATCGGCCCCAATCAGGCCGGCCGCATGGTGGCCGTGGCCGGCAGCAGCGCACGCCCTGACGAGTACTACATGGGCACCACCGGTGGTGGTGTGTGGAAGACCACCGATGGCGGCAAGACCGTCACGCCGGTGACCGATGCGTATTTCGGCGGCACGATCGGCTCGATCGCCGTGCAGCAGAGCAACCCCGACGTGGTGTGGGTGGGCGGTGGTGAAACGCCCATTCGCGGCAACGTGAGCCATGGCGACGGCGTGTGGAAGAGCACCGACGCCGGTAAGACGTGGCAGTACATGGGGCTCAAGGAAACGCAGTACATCGCGCGCGTGCGCATTCATCCGGACAATCCGGACATCGTGTACGTGGGCGCGCTGGGGCATGTGTTCGGCCCCAACAAGGAACGCGGCGTGTACCGCACCACCGACGGCGGCAAAACGTGGAAGAACATTCTCTTCCGCAACGACAGCACCGGCGTGGCGGACATGATCATGGATCCGAGCAACCCCAAGATCATCTACGTGAGTTTCTGGCAGGCCGGTCGCAAGCCGTGGCAGCTCGTGAGCGGCGGTATGGGGAGTGGCATCTTCAAGACCTCCGACGGTGGTGACACGTGGACCGAGATCACGCGCAACCCCGGCCTGCCCAAGAGCGGACCGCTCGGTGCGATCGGCATCACGGTGAGCCCGGCCAAGCCAAGCCGCCTGTGGGCGATCGTGGAGCACGAGCCCAATGGCGGCGTGTATCGCAGCGATGATGCCGGTGCCACGTGGACGTTCATGACCGGTGATCGCAATCTCCGGCAGCGCGCGTGGTACTACAGCAAGCTGTACGCCGATCCCAAGGACACCAACGTGGTGTACGGCCCGCAGGTGAGCCCGCTCATCTCGAAGGACGGCGGCAAGACCTTCACGCGTGGCTTTGGTGGCGGCGACAACCACGACATCTGGATCGATCCCAATGATCCGCTGCGCGTGGCGGTGGCGCACGACAACGGGCTGATCGTGACAAAGGACGGTGGCAAGACGAGCGTGCGTGTGGCGGCGCCCACGGGGCAGTACTACCACGTGCACCTCACGAATCACTTCCCGTACCATGTGTGCGGTGCCAAGCAGGACGCCGGCTCGAGCTGTGGCCCCGTACGTGCGGCGCCGGCTGGCGGTCGCGAAGCGATGATGGCGATGATGATGGGCGGTGGTGCGCCAGCGGCGCCCGCGAGTCCGTTCAGCACCTTCTACAGCGTGGCGGGCGGCGAGAGCGGCTACATCAGCAGCGATCCGCGCGATCCCGACATTACCTACGGCGCCAACTACGGCGGCAGCATGGACATGCTGAACCGCCGCACCGGCAAGACCATCGCGATCGATCCGTGGCCGCTCAATCCCATGGGGCACGACGCCAAGGACAGCAAGTACCGCTTTCAGTGGACGTACCCCATCGTGCATTCGCCGCACGATCCCAACACCATCTATGTGGGCAGCAACGTGGTGTTCCGCTCGCGCGACAACGGCATGACCTGGACACCGATCAGCAAGGATCTCACCCGCAACGATCCGCGTACGCTGGGCGCGAGCGGCGGCCCCATCACGAAGGACCAGACGAGCGTGGAGTACTACGGCACGGTGTTCACGCTGGCCGAGTCGAAGCTGGTGAAGGGGGTGATCTGGACGGGGAGCGATGACGGGCTCATTCACCTGTCGCGTGACAACGGCCTCACCTGGAAGAACGTGACTCCCAAGGGGCTCCCCGAGTGGATGCGCTGGAGCATCATCGAGGCAGGGCAGCATGCGGCAGGTACCGCCTACGCGGCGGGCAATCGCTACCAGATGGACGACTTCGCGCCGTATCTGTACAAGACCACCGACTACGGCGTGACGTGGACGAAGATCACCAATGGCATCGCCGCCGATCACTTCACGCGCGCCATTCGTGAGGATCTGCATCGGGCCGGCATGCTGTACGCGGCCACCGAGCGTGGCGTGATGGTGAGTTACGACGCCGGCGCCAACTGGCAGAGCCTGCAGAAGAATCTGCCGCCGGTGCCGGTGCACGACATGATGCTGCGCGACGACGACCTGGCGATCTCCACGCACGGCCGCGCCTTCTGGGTGCTGGAGAATCTCACCAGCCTGCGCTGGGCCGATGCCGCGGCGAAGGCCGAGGGGAGTGCGCCGTATCTGTACAAGCCGGTGCCGGTGTATCGCCTCAACGGCCAGACGCAGCCCACGTTCACGTATCGTCTGCCGGCCGACAGCATGGTGGTGAAGTTCGAGTTCTACGATGCCGCCGGAAAGCTGGTGGGCACGGCGGCGAGCGATGACACCACGAAGGCGGCGGTGGATCCGCGCTTCGCCGAGATGGGCTTCACGCCGCCGCCGGTGCCGAAGCCGGGCAACCGCAAGGGCGTGAACCGCTTCACGTACACCATGAAGCATGACGACGCGGTGCGTTTCCGCGGCATGATCACCTGGGCCGGCAACGGCGGCGGTCCCGCGATGGCACCGGGTACGTACCGCGTGCGCATGACGGCGGGGAACTCTGCCCCGGTGAGCTACGACTTCCGCGTGTTGCCCGATCCGCGCAGTCCCGCCACGGAGGCGGATCTCAAGGAGCAGGTGCGGTTCGCGCTGCAGGTGCGCGACAAGATCACCGCCGCCAATCAGGGCGTGATCGAGAGCCGCAACCTCAAGCGTGATCTCACCGACCGGACGGCGAAGATGACGAGCGTGGCGGCGTTCGCGCCGCTGGCGAAGACGTTCGCCGATTCGCTGAACGTGGTGGAGGATTCGCTCTACCAGACGAAGAACCAGAGCGGGCAGGACCCGCTCAACTTCCCCATTCGTCTGAACGATCAGCTGGGCGGGTTGATGGGCTTCATCCTGAGCGGTGAACGCCGGCCGCCCAAGCAGAGCTACGACGTGTGGGGGGTGCTGGCCCCCAAGACCGACGGCGAGCTGGCGCGTCTCGAGCGCGTGATCACCACGCAGCTGCCCAAGGTGAACGCCCTGCTCAAGGCGGCAGGCCAGCCGGAGATCGTGCGCAGCAAGCGCGAGGGTCCCGCGCCGCGGCCGATCACGCCGTGATCAGTCGTTGACCAGTCGTTGACTGAAGACTGAAAACTTCCACTGGCCACTGACGACTCCCCGCCCCCCGCGGGGAGTTCGTCGTTGTGGCCCTCACGCTGCGTGGAAACGATCACATCGCGCACGTATCGATGACGACGGAATGGCGTTGTTGTCGTACCGTGCCCCGATGTCCTCGCGTCGTCTTCTTCCGTTGCTTCGGGATCGGGCCGCCGTTCGCCGCTTCAGTCCACGTACCGTTGAGGCCTACTCACGGTGGGTGGTGGGGTATGTGCGCTATCATGGCATGCGTCACCCGGCAGAGTTGCCGGCGACCGCGGTTCGTGACTACCTCACCCACCTGGCGGTTGAGCGCGGCGTTGCAGCATCCACGCAGAACCAGGCGCTGGCGGCGTTGCGCTTCCTGTACGGCGAGGTGCTCGAGCACCCGCTCCCGGCCATGGTCGACGTAGCCCCGGCGCGTCGGCCGCACGTGCTCCCCAACGTGCTGTCGCGGGACGCCGTCACGCGGGTACTCGGTGCCATGCGTGGCGTGCCGTGGCTGATGGCCTCGCTGCTGTACGGCTCCGGTTTACGGTTGCAGGAGTGCTGTCAGCTGCGGGTGAAGGATGTCGATCTCGATCGACTGGAGATCCGCGTCCGTCGCGGTAAAGGCGCCCGGGATCGGGTGACGATGTTGCCGATCTCACTGGTGGACCCGCTGCGTGCGCATCGGGATGCCGCCAAGGTGGCGATGCAGCGCCGGTGGGCCCGTGACCGCGGGTACGTGGTGCTGCCGTTCGCTCACGGCACGAAGGCGGTTGGCGCGACACGGAACCCCGCATGGTGCTGGCTGTTTCCCGCCACGCGCGAGTACTGGGATGTGGCCGCACGACAGTGGCGTACGCACCACCTGCACCCCACCGTGCTGCAGCGGGCCGTGTCGGAGGCGGCGCGCCTCGTGGGGATCGACCAGCGTGTGGGGTGCCACACCTTCCGGCATTCCTTTGCCACGCACTTGCTGGAAAGCGGCTACGATATTCGCACCGTGCAGGAACTGCTGGGGCACCGCGACGTAAGTACGACCATGCTGTACACGCACGTGCTCAATCGTGGAGGCCTCGGGGTGCGGAGCCCGCTCGATCTCGACACCGCAGGAGTACGGCCCTCCCCCTTGCGGCTCTCTCGGCGCGACTGAACGTTATGCTGCATTCTCCGCAGCCTAATCCCGCACACTCTGCGAGTCTCGTGCCTTGCAAAGCGTTGCTCTCGAGAAGCTTACGGGCCATGGGGACGACGGCATGCTCCGTGATGGACTGCAGGAGTTCGCTGCACAACATCTGCCAGTGCAGGGATCGCCTGCAGGCCAATACGCGTT
>CAZNZG010000032.1:0-21902 GCA_964577455.1 uncultured Gemmatimonas sp.
GATAGGTACCACGGGCAGCCTGGAAGATGTTGTTCAGGTTGTAGCCCATGTACTTCCCAACCGAGGTGGGACCGGTCGGCCCCTGAATGCGGCGGTCCTTGGTCGTCATGCGGAACGGCAGACGGTTGTCGTTCGGTGTGGCGACCCAGTTCACCCACCCGTTGGTGGAATCCGCCGGGCCGATCAGCCAGTAGCTCGGCCGACCGAAGTCCGACGGACGCCCCGCCGTCCGCAGGCGCGCGAGCAACCGCTTCCAGTCGTCGAACAGGATGTCGGGCTGCGCCACGGGAGCGAAGTCGGTCTGGATCCCCGCATCGATACGACGGATGACCTCCGTCCAGTTCACCGCCGCCCGTTCCTCACGCGTGCGCGCCGAGTACACCAGCAGGCGCGCGGCAAACGAGTTGGCGAGGCGCACGAACTGGTCGCGCGTCATGGCCTGATACATCCAGCCGTCGCCCGGGAAGGTGATCCCCGCCTGCGTGTTGGCCGTGGCGATGGCCGCATCGAGCTGGGCAATCGCAAACGTGGTGACGCCCTTGTAGTCGGTAAAGGTGGGCACCACCCCTGCGAGCGTATCGAGGCGGGTCTTTTCGTCGACCAGTGCAGCCTTGTCGAAGTAGAGACCGAGATAGCCGTACGACAGCCCCTGCATGAACTTGCCCATGGCGCGCGCACGGGCCGTGCGCGTGGCGTTCTCGATCACGAGGCCCTTGTCGACCGCTGCCACCACGTCGTTGGCGGCGGAAATGGTACGATACAGCTGATACCAGGGCTGCTCGTTCACCTGCCGCCGCGCGTTGACCGGGCTGTTGTTCCAGGCCTGACGCGGTTCATTCGAGAGTTCGAGCTGGCCGAAGTCGGCGAAGCCTGACGTGATTTCACGCGCCATGGTGCTGTATGCCCACGACGGATAATCATCGTGACCGGCCACAGGCCACCAGGTGCGGAACGAGGACGCCACGAACGACTCCGTCGTGACCGGCTGCGAGGTGGCACGCTGCGCGTCCGGACGGTTCGGGTTCACCACGTCGAGGTCCTGACAGGACGCGGCGACGAGCGTGAGGCCGACCGGCAGGGCGACTTTCTTGAGTGTCTTGATCATGAGTGACGGTTCGCCGGTCAGAAGTTGATCTCGATGCTGCCCGTGACCGTGCGGTAGCGCGGATACGAGAAGCTGTCGACCCGATTGATGATGCTGCCCACTTCGGGGTCGTACCCCTTGTAGTTGGTGAACGTGAGCATGTTGCGGCCGATCAGCGACACCGAGGCCTGCGACGCGCCCACGCGCGCCAGCGCGCGCGCAAAGCTGCTGGGCAGACGGTACTTGATCGACAGCTCACGCAGCTTCACGAAGCTCGCATCTTCCACGAAGTAGCTCGTGGGGTCGTTGGCCGAGTACAGCGAGACGTAGTACTCGATCGGCTTCTTCAGCTCCTGCGCCTTGCCCGCCTGGTCGACGTCGGCACTGCGCTGGTACTGGTACATGCGCTGGTTGGTCTGGTTGTACACGTCACCACCCACCTGCGCATCCCACAGCATGAACACCTGCAGGCTCTTCCAGCCGATCGTATTGGAAATACCGAAGCGGAAGCTGGGATTCGCATCGCCGATCTGCGTGACCGCCGCGTTGCCGGTCGAATCGAGCGCACGGATCGGCATGCCCCACTGGTACGACTGGGTGCCGATCGCTACGGCCGGTGAGCCCCAGAGGCGCTTGGTCTCGCCGTCGGTGAACGCGTTGCCGGCGCCCACGTACACGAGCAGTCCTTCGTCGTTCACGGCGAACTCGCCGGCACGGGCCCGCGAATCGGCCGGCAGTTCATCCACGCTGTTGATAAAGCGGAAGCCGTACATCGTACCCAGTGTCTGACCGGCGCACCGGAAGCCCACCGTGCCCGTGGTGAAGCAGGGGAGGTTGAACTCCGTGATCTGGTTGCGCGAGCGATCGGCCACCACGCCGGCACGCCAGGTGAAGTTCGGCTTGCGCACCAGCTGCGCCTCGAACGTGCCTTCGAGCGTGTTGCCCGTGACGGTACCCGCGTTGCGCCACTGGTTGGCGTAGCCGAAGTAGCCGGCCAGCGGCACCAGCAGCAGCTGGTCGGTGGTCTTCTGACGCGCGTACGACAGCTGGACCGAGTAGCGGTCCTTGATGATGGCATCGATGCCGACTTCGGTTTCCTTCGAGTACTCGGGGCGGAGGAACTTGTTGCCCAGGTTCTGCTTCACGAGGCCGCCGCCTTCGATGAAGTTGAACGTCTCGAACTGATCGTTGAAGTCGGGACGACCGCCGGCCGTACCCTGTGACGCACGCACCTTGAACTCACTGAACAGCTTCTTGAGCGGGAACCAGGCCTCTTCCGAGAGGCGGTAGGCCGCCGAGCCGCGATAGTACCAGTTCACCTGCTCTTCAGGACCGAAGAGCGAGCTGCCGTCCATGCGCGTGAGGCCGTCCACGATGAGCTTGCCCTTGTAGTCCGCAGCCGCACTCACGAAGAACGAGTTGGTCTTGATCGTTTCGCTGGTGCTCGACACGAAGCGCACCGTTGCGTTGTTGAGGCTGTTCACGCCGGGGGTCGAGAAGATCTGCCCCGAGGCATTCGTCACGTCGTTGGTTTCACGCTCCACCAACCCGCGCACCGTGCTGCGCAGCGTGAAGCTGCCCAGTCGCTTGAGCAGATTGGCCGAGAGCGACGCGTTGAGCGCATTCGTGGTGCCGTTGAAGCGCGAGATTTCGCCGGGACCACCGTTGCCGAATCCTTCCGTCTTGATCCCCTGATCGAGGAAGAAGTCGTTGTTGCGATCCGAGCGGTCGTACGACAGGTTGCCGTCGATCGTGAGCCACGACAATGGCGTGTACCGCGCTTCGAGCCCACCCTGCAGGCGCGAACGGTTGCGGTTGCGCTGTTCGGTCGACAGCACGTACAGCGGGTTCTCTTCACGCCCTTCAAAGTCGGGCTGGAAGATGTACGGCGTACCGTCGGGATCGGGCTGACGCAGGTCCACATCGGGCGCCTGATTGATCAGGTCGAAGAACGTGTCGTCGTACAGATTCAGGCGCTTCGAGCGGCTGTGGTACGCGCTGAAGCCGATGCTCAGGTCGCTGCGCGGACGGTGATCGAGGTTGAGGCGGAAGTCGTTCTGGTCGTAGCGGCCGCTGTTGAGCACCACGCCGTCTTCACGCTGGTTGACGTACGAGAAGAACCAGTTGGTCTTGGCCCCGTTCTGCGCGATGTTGAGCGAGTTGCGCAGGAAGTCGCCCGGGTTGAAGAAGCGCTCGACCTGGTCGAACGCCGTGCCGGCCTTGAACGGGTTGTCCTGGAAGCGGGCCCAGATCGGGTCGGGCGTGCGCTGCTCACGCGGTACTTCCTGCCCGGCGGCGTTGGTGTAGGCGCCCGATTCGTTCGACAGAAACGAGTGGTACTGCGCCCAATCCACGGTGCGGGCGAGTTCGTTGCTGCCATACTCGCTGCGCACCGTGAACTTGGTCGAGCCCTCCGCCACGTTGCTGCCGCGACGCGTGCGGATCTGGATCACGCCCGCCGAGGCGCGCGACCCGAAGAGCGACGCGGCCGCCGCGCCCTTGACCACTTCCACGCTCTCGATGTCCATGGACTGCAGGTCGGCACTCGCTGCGTCGAACGACTGCGACTGAATCACGCCGTCCACCACCACCAGCGGCGCGTTGCTCTTGCTGATCGAGGTGGGAGTGCGCAGCTGGATGTTGGTGCCGCTGCCCGCCTGACCGCTCGGGATCACGCTCACGCCGGCGATCTTGCCCTGAATCGTTTCGAGGGCGTTGGTAGCCGGCACCGGCGCGTCTTCCGCAGCGACTCGTCCCACCGTGAACGGCACACGCGTGCCGCTGGCAGGATCCACGACACCCGTCGTGACGATCGCCTGCAGGTTGAGCGCCGCCGCCATCATCGTGAAGTCGTACGTGAGCGTCTGCCCCGCGGCAACCGTGATGTTGGAGCGGACCACCCGACGATAGCCCAGGCGGATGGCTTCCAGCCCGTAGCTGCCGGCCGGGACATTGGGGAACAGGTAACGGCCATCGGCCGACGTACGGGCCTCGAGGCGCGTCGTGCCCCGGGCAAGGATCAGCTGCACAGCCTGCAGCGGCTGGCCGCTTGCAGAATCCGTTACGACACCGCTCACGCGGCCGGCGGTACCACCCTGGGCCGCCGCCGGCGCCGGTGTGGACACGCCAAGCAGCAGTGCCGCGAACACCAATGTCGCGGCAAGTCGAGTAACCATCAGGCCTCCAGACGAGAAAAAAGGGACGACGTGCTTCACACACGCTACGTGTGGGCCGTCAGCCGCGTTGATCCGTTTTGCCTGATTTCGGATTCTTCAGAAACGTTGCGCGGCTCAGCGCTTGCGCAGCGCGCGACCGGCCATCGCATTGGTGGGCACGCCACGTTGCACGGCCGCGACACCATTCACGAAAACCCAACTCATCCCACTGGCCAGCGCGCGTGGGTTCGTATAGGTGGCCTCTTCGCGCAGCGCGCGCGGATCGAACACGAGCATGTCGGCGAAGGCACCCACACGCAGCACGCCGCGATCCGTAAGGCCATAGCTGTCGGCGACCTGCGACGTGGCCGATGCGATCATGCGCGACATCGAGATCACCGGCTTGTCGAGCACGTAGCGGCGGATCTTGCGAGGATACGTGGCGAAAAGCCGCGGATGCCCGTCGGAGCCATCGCTGCTGGTCATCACGTACGGGTCGCGCATGAACGTTTCGATGTCGGCCTCGATCATGTTGAACGAGGCCACGCTCATGTCCAGGCCGCGCAGCACCAGGTCGAGGGCAGTCTCCACGGCACCCTGCCCCGCCTCGGCGGCAACCTGCGCCAGCGTGCGCCCCACGTACGCGGCCGCCTGCGCCCCGCCGCCGGTCAGCAACAGGGTGGAATCACCACCCCGGCGGCGGAGATTGTCGCGCATGTCGGCCAGCAGCCGCTCGCGCGCTCCGGGATCGCCGGCGCGCAGCCGCAGCGAATCGCGCCCGCCCGCCAACGCCCACCGCGGCACGAGCGCGGCACTCAACCCCGTACCGCTCGCCGTCCACGGATACTGATCGGCCACCACCACGCACCCGCGCGCCCGCGCCTCGCGCATGATCGCCAGCACGCTGTCCGCTTTCCCCCACAGATCCACCCCCAGCGTCTTGATGTGCCCGATGTTGGTGGTGAGGCCGCTTTCACAGCCGATGCGGATCGCTTCGCGCGTGGAGGCGAAGAGTCCTATGCTGTAGCTGCTTTCGTCACGCTGATGCGTGTCGTACACGCCACCGAACGGTTTCGCGGCCGAGACCACGCGCAGGACTTCGTCGGTCGTGGCGTAGCTCTGCGGGACGTAGAACAACCCCGACCCCACGCCGTACGCCCCTTCCGCCATGGCCCTGACGATGAGCGCGCGCATGCTGTCGATCTGGGTGTCGGTGGCCGGGGCCGACGAGTTGCCCATCACGCGGCTGCGTGCGGTCCCGAAGCCGGTGAGGGCGTATGTGTTGGTGCCAAGCCCGGCAGCCTCCGCCGCGGTGAGCACCTCACGCACATCGAGCGGCCCGCGGCCATCGGCGCCCAGCACGACGGTGGTGACCCCCTGCATCAGCGAGGACAGGTTGCGCCGCCGCTCAACGCCCAGTCGCGGCAGCCCCTCGTAGGCATGGGTGTGTGGGTCGATGAACCCGGGCGTCACCAGCATGCCGGTCGCATCCACGCGCAGTCGTGCGCCCTGACGCGGGTGGGCGGTACCCATGAACACGATGCGGTCGCCGCGCACGCCGAGGTCCACGGAGGCCGGGGCCGCCGTGCGCCCGTCGTACACCTGCCCACCGGTGATCAGCACGTCGAGCGTATCCGTGACCGCCAGTGGCGTCGACGACATTGCCACCGGTAGGCTGGTCGCCGCGCCTCCACTCGCGCCACCGCTCACGCCGGGTCGCATACCACATGCGGCCAGCACCGCCCCCGAAGCCATCGCGACCACTGCCGCGCGGGTGCCCGGTCTGTCGATGATCCGCCGACCTGTCGTCATCACGACCCCGGTGGTACGGCTGGCGGGAACTGATCGAGCACCACGGTGGCAGCCGCGAGATCCTCGAGCGCGTGTCCCACCGACTTGAAGAGGGTGATGTCGGCATCACCGCGTCTGGCGATTACCTCGCCACGCAGCACCATCCCCAGTTCACCCACGACGTCCGCGCGCGTGATCACCCCCCGCTCGAGTGGCTGCACGAGGTCGCCAGCCTCCTGTAGCGCGCTGTCGAGACGGTCCACGACGATGCGCGCCCGTGCGATGGCGGCATCATCGGCCTCACGCATGAGAGGGGTGAATCCCCCCACGAGATCGAGATGCGTACCGGCACGTACCCATTCACCGTGCACGACCGGCGAGGTCGCCGTGGTCACGCAGCAGACGATCTGCGACGACGCCACCGCCTCGGGGAGCGACGGTACCGCACTGACCGGCAGCCCCTCGTCACGCAGCGACTGCGCGAGCCCTTCCGCGGTCGCGGTATCGCGCCCCCAGAGCCGCAGCTGCGTGAGCGACGGCAGCATGGCCCGGTAGGCGCGCAGCATCCACGGCGCGAGGCGTCCCGTGCCCACCACCAGCAGCGATGTGGGCTGGGCGACCGCGAGTGCCCGCGCCGCCAGTGCGGACGCGGCGGCCGTACGGCGTACGGTGAGCGCTTCGCCGTCCATCAGCGCCCGCGGCGCCCCGGTGGCCCGATCCAGCAGCAGGTACGAGGCGTCTACGGTGTGCCCCCCGTGGCGTATCGCCGAGGGAATGACCGTCACCAGCTTCATCCCGATCGCCCGGTCGTTCCAGGCGGGCATGAACAGCAGGGTGTCGGATGGCGACAGCGCATGCGCGGTACGCACCGGCGCCTCGGGCGGCGCCACGAATGCCGCCTCGAGCGCCGCTGCCAGTACGGGCCACGAAAGTGCCGCGTGGACCTGTTCAGCCGTGAGTTGACGAAGCACGTTTCCGTCCGCGTTGAATTCGCGCCAGAAGCTACCACCACTTTGCACATTCTGCAGGACGGACTCGCATGCGCAGCCAGCAGACCTGGGACACTCGTGAATGGCAGCGTCCCCTCCACGTGGTGATCGTGGGTGGTGGCGTCATGGGCGCCGCCACCGCCTGGTTCCTGGCGCGCGAACACGGGGTACGTGTCACCGTGCTCGAACGCGATCCCTCGTACGCACGCGCCTCGAGTGCGCTGTCCGCCTGCGCCATCCGGCAGCAGTTCTCGACGGCGATCAATATCCGTATCTCGCAGGACAGCCTCGCCTTCTACCGCAACATCGGCACCGAACTGGCCGTGGGCGACGAGCACCCCAACATCGGTCTCGTGGAGCCCGGTTATCTCTATCTCGCGGCATCGGCCGCCGGTGCCGCCGTGCTGCGCGAACAGCACGCGCTGCAGTCGTCCCACGCCGTACACACGGCATTGCTCCCCCCCGACGCGCTCGCGTCACGATTCCCGTGGATCGACACCGACGGGCTCGTCTTGGGATCACTGGGGCTCTCCACGCCGACCAGTGGCGAGGGGTGGTTCGATGGATACGCCGCCATGCAGGCGTTCCGCCGCGCCGCGACCGCGATCGGTGTGCAGTTCCTCGAAGAAGACGCCGTGGACTTCGAGTGCGAGGCACACGACAGCGCGCCGCAGGTGCGCGCCGTGCAGACGGCACGCGGACAGCGCATCGCCGGTGACGCATTCGTGATCACCGCCGGCGCGTGGTCGGCCGCGGTGGCGGACAAGCTCGGCGTGACACTGCCGGTTTTCGCCCGCAAGCGTGATGTATTTGCCGTCGAGACCACGTTCAACCCGGACGATCCCACCCACGTGGCCCTCGGCAAGGCTCCCCTCGTCATCGATCCGAGCGGCGTGTGGTTCCGACCGGAAGCCCAGCCGGGACAGTTCCTCTGCGGCGCACCGCCACGTGGGGACGACGTGAACGATGCCCCGCTCGAGCAGGTAGATCACGGCCTCTTCGACGAGGTCATCTGGCCTGCGCTTGCCGCACGAGTGCCCGCATTCGACACGCTTCGCGTGACCTCGAGCTGGGCGGGCTACTACGAGATGAACACCTTCGACCACAACGGGCTCGTGGGGGCGCTCGGGGGCTACACCAACGCCTACACCGCCTGCGGCTTCTCCGGGCATGGTCTCCAGCAGGCACCGGCGGTGGGGCGCGGGCTCGCCGAGTTCATCGCCACCGGTGAGTACCTCACACTGGACCTCAAGCCGCTCCGGGTGTCACGCCTCGACGAGGGGCGGCCTCTGCTGGAAAAGAACGTGATCTGAGGGTGAGCACCGCGGCGCCGGCCACGGCGAGCCCGGCCAGCGTGAGAAACGCGGCCCCCGAGCTGCCGGTGGCGGTGCGCACGCGTCCGATGAGGTCGGGCCCGAAGTGGCCACCCAGATTTCCGATGCTGTTGATCCAGGCAATACCCGCTGCCGCTGCGGTACCGCGCAGATAGGTGGTGGGGATCGCCCAGAAGGTGCTCATGCTCGACAGCACACCGGCGGCCACCAGCGAGAGCGCCAGCAGACTGGGCACCACCCGCGTGCCGGTCACCGCCAGCAACGCCAGCCCGCACGCGGTGGCCAGCAGCGAGACGGTCACGTGCCAGCGACGTTCACCGGTGCGGTCTGAATGTTGCCCCCACAGCAGCATGCTCACCCCGGCCACCCCCCAGGGGATCATCGCCAGCAACCCTACGCGCAGATAATCCGTGCGCGGAATACCCAGCTCCTGGATGATGGTGGGCATCCAGAAGTTCACGCCGTAGAGCGCCACCGCCATCGTGAAATACACGAAGGCCAGCGCCCACACGCTGCCGCTCAGCAGCGAGTCGCGCGTGGTGGTCGGCGCGTGTCGTGAACCACGGTGCGATACGCTGTGCGATACGCTGTGGGATACGCTCTCGTGGCGATCGGCCTCCAGCGCGGCCTCCACGATGCGGCGCTCCTCAGTGGTCAGCCACGACGCGCTGGCCGGGCGGTCGGGGAGGAGGAGCAACACCACCACACCCATCACGAGACTGGGCAGGCTCTCCAGCACGAACAACCATCGCCAACCGCTCCAGCCGCGCGCGCCATCGAAGGTGTCCATGATCCATCCCGACAGGGGGCCCCCCAGCACATTGGCCACCGCCACCGCGGTCATGAACAGGGCAAAGGCGCGCGCACGACGCGCCGCCGGGAACCAGTAGGTCAGATAGAGCACGATGCCGGGAAAGAACCCGGCTTCGGCCATGCCGAGCAGCAAGCGCAACGCGTAGAAGCCGAAGACTGACGGTTCCACGTTGAACCACGCCGGCAGCGGTCCCCACGGCATGACGTCTACGAAGGCGAACGCGCCCGACACGATCGCCCACGTGACCATGATGCGCGCAATCCAGCGGCGGGCCCCCACCCGCTCCAGCAGCAGATTGCTGGGCACCTCGAAAAGGAAGTAGCCCACGAAGAAGATGCCGGCGCCGAATCCGTAGATCGCATCGGACCATTGCAGTTCGCTGACCATCTGCAACTTCGCGAACCCCACGTTCACCCGGTCCAGATAGGCCACGATGTAGCAGGTGAAGAGCAACGGCAGCAATCGCCACGCAATGCGCGTGAAGAGCGCGTCGTGCTCGTGGCTTGGCACCGGTGGCGGAGACGCGATGGAGGCGGCAGGGGTGGGCATGCCGCGAAGATACCCGTCGCGCGACAACCCGCCATGTGACAGTATTCGGATATGCCTCAGGCGTCCGTCACCAAGCGTGCCACACGCTCCGCCAAACTGGTCACGCGGTCACTGCGCGCGCAGGTGACCACGCTGGGTACTACGCTCGGCGTGTTCTGGATGACATTCGTGGTGAACGGCGTGCTTGGCGGGGCCCTGTTTCAGTTCGGTATCGTCCCCAGAAGTACGACGGGTCTGCGCGGCATCCTCTTCGCACCGTTTCTGCACGGAAACCTCAATCACCTCGTAGCCAACACCATTCCGTTCGTCGCACTGGGGTGGATGGTGATGCTGCGCGATGCGCGACACTTCGTGCCGGTGACGCTCTTCTCGATGCTTGGTGCCGGTCTCGTGGCGTGGACACTCGGGGCACCGGGCTCGGTTCACATCGGCGCCAGTGGTGTGGTGTTCGGCTATCTGGGCTTCCTGCTCCTGGCCGGTGTGTACACACGCAGCTTCTGGAGTATCGCGCTGAGCATCGCCACTGCCGCCACGTGGGGCGGGCTCATCCTCGGCATGGCACCCGGCACCGCCGGTATCAGCTGGCAGGCCCACGTGGGCGGCTTCATCGGCGGTGTATTCGCCGCGCGCTGGTTCCGCGGTCGCTGATCAGGTGCTGATCAGTCGCGGATCAGCCGTTGCGGCGCCGACCGATCGCGTCCACCACGAGATCTGCGACTGACTTGACGAAGCGAACCGTAGCGCGATCGGGGACGGTGAGGTCGGTCACCCGATCGCAGTAGAGGCACCCCACCACCTTGCCGAGCACGAGCAGTGGAAACACGCCGAACTGCGGGATGCTCATGCTCTGCGCCCAACGCAGCTCCGTCGTCGTGAAGCTGCGATCCGCCGGGAGGTAGGTGGCCTGACGCTGCTGCGTGATGGCCACGATCGGCCCGCCGCGAACGGACACGGGAAACGTGAACGTCTCGAGCAAGGCGTCCACGCCGTCGCCAAGCCCGGTGCGTGCCACCAGCGTCTGGCGATCCGAGGAGAAAAAACAGGCCAGCACCCGCTCGAAGGGGCCACCGCGTACGATGGCTTCCTGCGCCTGCAGCAGCACCGAACCGATGGAAGCCCCCGACGCCGGATCGACGATCTCCTCGAGCTCCATGCGCAGACGCGCACGCAACGACATCTCGCGCGAACCCGCATGGGGCTGTTCGCCCTCGTGCTCACGTGCCGTTACGCTCTCACCCAGCGCCGAACGGGCCGCCGTGGCGAGTTGCCGGAAGCGCAGGCGATCGGTGGCGATGGAGGGGTTCACGAACAGCTCGCGCGTTTCCTCGAGCGCATCGGTGACCACGCCGCCCACCTGCTCGCGCGTCAGCTTCACCTTGCTCGCGTGCTGTTCCAGCACCGTATCCACCGCCGCGTTGATTTCGGCTGGAGTGGCATCCACCCGGTACAGCGCCTGCGTGAGATCGTGGCTGAAGGCAGTGACCGCCGCGCTGAGTGATGCCGACGCGGCCGCACGCGCGCGCATACCCTGCACGACCGTGTCCGGCAGTCCCCAGTGGCGGGACACCTCCACCCCAAGATCCGTGTAGGGAAAGCCAAGCACCATCTTGGTGGCCGCGCTCTCGGTGCGGCCGTCGTCCTGCATCAGGGTGCGAATGCGACGGTGGTCGTCCGGGAAGTGACCGGCCACCAGCACTTCGCCCAGGTTGCGAAACATCCCGCAGAGATGTGCCTCCTCGGGGTCCTGAAGTTGCAGCCGCGTGGCTGCAGCCCGCGCATGGTTGGCGGTGAGGAGCGAGAGCAGCATGAGCTCCTTGAGCTCGGGACTCCTGCGTGAGTAGTTCTCGAAGAGCAACAGGCCGCCCGCAAGCTGCCGCACGGTGCGCGCCCCCAGCATCATCATCGCATGGGTGGCGCTCTGGATGGGGCGAGCCCCCCGGCGGTAATGCACACTGTTGGCGGTCTTGACCACGCTGAGCGTGAGGCTGTACTCGCGCAGCACCACGTTGGCCAGGCGTTGCAGCGAGTTGGCGTCGTCGTCGAGGGTGCTCAGCGTCTCGATGATCTGCTTCGACAACGCCGGAAACTCCGCCCCCTCCAGAATGCGCGTCAGACGCACCCGGACGGACGAGACGTCGGCCACTGCGGCCGCAGAGCGGAGTTCGGTCGGTGCCATGTGCCGTGAGTATCGGCAACTCCCTGCCGGTTCTTCGCCAAGTGCCGGTCGGGAGCACAGATTTGCCGTGCATTCCGACCGGCGTCCTGCGGTCCTTCCTGCTTCCTGCCACCTGCCGTCACATGCCCCGCACCTCGACACACAGCGCCCACGCCCCCAAGGCCATCGGTCCCTATTCCCAGGCGATATGGGCCGGCGACCTGCTCTATTGCTCGGGGCAGACGCCCATCGACCCCGCCGTGGGGACGCTCATCGAGGGCGACGTGGAGGCACAGACCCATCGTTGCTTCGACAACCTGCAGGCGGTCGTGGAATCGGCCGGGCTGACGATGGATGACGTGATCAAGTGCAACGTGTACCTGATCGACATGGCGGACTTTCCGCACATGAACGCGGCGTACGGCGCCCGCTTCTCGGAGCCCTATCCCGCGCGGACCACCGTGGCCGTCCGGGCGCTTCCGCTCGGAGCGCGGGTGGAAATCGAGCTCGTCGCCAAGCGACCCTGAGCGGTCACTGCCGGCTCGCCGGCATGGTCGGGTGTATCGGCGCCGAAGTCAGGCGCCGATGCGCCCCACCGTGAGCTGCATCAGCTCATCCACGGCGCGATAGAGCTCCTCGCGGGTGAACGGCTTGTCGAGAAACGCCTCGGCCGGTGCTGACGAGTCGAGCAGATGGTCGTCGTCGGCATATCCGCTCATGTAGAGCACCCGCAGTGTGGGACGCAGCACGCGCGCGGCGTCGGCCAATGTGCGACCGCCGAAATCGGCCATCACCACGTCGGTGAGCAGCAGGTCGATCGAGCCATGATGGGTTTCGAGGATCTGCATCGCATCGGCACCGCACGACGCTTCGAGTACCACATAACCGGCCTCGCTGAGCAGGCGCCGCACGAGGAGGCGGACGCCGTTCTCGTCCTCGGCCACCAGGATCGTCCCGCCGCGCGAGGTCCTGGTGGTTTCCGGGGCGGCAGCCGATTGGCCGCCCTCGGGCGCGGCGGCCACCGGCACCAGCACACGGAAGGTGGCGCCCTGCCCCAGCGTACTATCCGCCAGAACGCGGCCGCCCAGCTGCGTGACGATGCCGTAGACCGTCGAGAGCCCCAGGCCGGTGCCCTTATCGGGGGCCTTCGTCGTGAAGAACGGCTCGAAGAGATGCGCCAGGGTGTGCGTCGACATCCCCACCCCGGTATCCGTCACGGTGAGTTCGAGATACGGTCCGTTCGCTGCGTCGATCGGTCGCTCGTCGGGGTGGACAGGCGCGTGCACGCGTCGGGTGCTCAGCACGAGCCGGCCGCCGTGCGGCATCGCATCGCGGGCGTTCAGCACGAGGTTGAGCAGGATCTGCTTGAACTGCCCGCGATCAGCACGCACCCAGGGATGGGACGCGTGCAGTTCGAGTTCCACCTGCACCCGTTCGCCGATCACCCGTCCGAGCATCTGCGCGGTGTCACGGACGATCTCATGCACATCGATCGTACTCAGCTCCAGCGGGGCGCGGCGACTGAACGAGAGGAGTTGCCGCGTGAGCTCGGCGGCGCGGTCAGCCGCTTCCCGAATGGACTGCAGCGTGGTCCGGCGGGGATCATCGGTGTCGAATGACCCATCGAGGCAATCGGCAAAACCGCCGATGATCGTGATGAGGTTGTTGAAATCGTGCGCCACGCCGCCGGCGAGCCGACCGATCGCTTCCATTTTCTGCGCCTGACGGAGCAGCTCTTCGGCGCGACGCTGGTCGGTGATATCGATGCCGTAGCCCAGCACGTGCTGCACGTTGCCGTTGGCATCGGTCACCGGCGTCACGAAGCGGCGGAAGTGCCGAAGGTCGCCCTGCTTCGTGGTGAAGCTCTCCTCGAAGGTGTACGGCTTCCCTTCCTCCACCACTTTGCGAATCGTGCCGAATCGACGAACCGGCACATCGGCAGGCAGTCCCCGCAGTTCGGCGTACTGCACATCCGTCTTGCCCACAATCCAGCGACGTACCTCCGGGTCGGCGATTGCGCTGGGCGTGACGTATTCGTACTCGCCCGCTGGCGAAAAGACCGCCAGCTGCGCCGGCAGCGCCTCCAGGACTCGCTCGTAAAATGCCTGAACCAGCGCCACCTCATCGGAGGAGGCGCCTGTACGCAGCGACGGTGTGGACGCCGACGGATGAGCCGCGGCATCATGGTGAGCCGCACCTCCGTACGCGTCAGGCTGGGCGCCTGCACCGTCCGCACTCATGACGTGGCGTGCACTGAAAGAGGGAGGGAGACTGGTATGACCGTCAACATCGCGGACTGGACCAAAGTCGTATCTGCCGACTTTACGACAAGATTGGTCGGATTGCCAGCCTCAGGCGTGAAGGATTTCTTGTTTCATTGTTTCGCGAAGTGGGATCCGTCGTGCGTCGGGGCATGCCTCCACGTGATCGTGCGGCATGCTGATGATCGACGTCGGCGCATGATCGGCTCTTGCTCAGGGCCGCGCCCATCCGTAGTTTCGCGGCTTCCTGCCCCAGTGTCTCTTTCCGGTAGCGGTTCGATGATCCTGCTCGCCCCCATTGTTGCCAGCCGCCCGCGCGCCGTCACGGCGCGCGCGAGCATGGCGCATGGCCATGGCGAAGCAGGGTCCATCCGGTAGCGCGACACCTCGGTCGCCTCGCGGTCTGACGCCCCAACTGCTTCGCAACGCAGTGGGGCGTCTTCGTTTCTCGAAGACCATGAGGTCGCTTCATGCATAGCACGACCGACGCAGCACAGGACGGCACACCCCCTGGCCTGTGGCGCGATATCCGCGACGCCATTCGCGGCGCCGAACACGACTACACGCAGGGACCGATCGGACGCGCGATTTTCCTGCTCGCCGTGCCGATGGTGCTCGAGATGTCGATGGAGAGCATCTTCGCCGTCGTCGACGCCTGGTACGTGGGTCACCTCGGACCGGCAGCGGTGGCAACCATCGGGCTGACCGAGTCTTTGATGGTGGTGATCTACACGGTGGCCATGGGGCTCAGCATCGGCGTCACCGCCACGGTTTCGCGGCGCATCGGTGAAAAGGACACCGATGGCGCAGCGCGTGCCACGGTGCAGGGGCTGCTGCTCGGCCTCCTGCTCTCGGTCCTGCTCGGCGTGATCGGCGCCACCTTTGCCGGCGAGCTGCTCGCACTCATGGGGGCCGACGCCGACGTGCTGGCCACCGGCACCGGCTTCGCGCGCATTTCGCTCGGCTGCAACAGCGCGGTGTTCCTGCTCTTCCTCATCAACGCCGCCTTTCGCGGGGCCGGTGATGCAGCCGTCGCCATGCGGGTGCTGGTGCTGGGCAATGCCATCAACATCGTGCTTGCACCGCTGCTGATTTTCGGCGTGGGGTTCTTCCCTGCGCTGGGATTGGAGGGCGCCGCGTGGGCCACGGCGGTGGGGCGCACGGCAGGGTTCGTGTGGGCGCTGTGGCACCTCAGCACCGGCGAGGGAAACCTGCACGTGCACCGGCATCATGTGATCGTGGAGCCGCGCACGATGCTGCACATCGCCACCCTCTCCGGGTGGGGTACGGTGCAGGTGGCACTCAGCTCCATGAGCTGGATCGTGCTGGTACGCCTCATGTCGAGCTTCGGGGGTACCGCGGTGGCGGGCTATACGATTGCCATCCGGGTGCTGCTCTTTGCGCTCATGCCCGCGTACGGCGTGGGAGCGGCAGCCGCGACCATGGTGGGGCAGGCACTCGGGGCAGAGAACCCGGACCGCGCCGAGCGCGCCGTGTGGGTGGCGGCGCGCCTCAACATGCTCGTGCTCGGGCTTACCGGTGTGCTGTTCTGGATCTTCGCCCCCACGATCGTGAGCTGGTTCACCGACGCTGCCGACGTACGCGCGGTGGGCACCAACGGCTTGCGAACCATGTCGCTGGGGTTCCCCCTGTACGCGCTCGGCATGGTGCTGGAGCAGTCGTTCAACGGCGCCGGGGACACGCGCACCCCGAGCTGGATGAATTTCGTGGTCTTCTGGCTCATCCAGCTACCGGTGGCATGGTACCTGTCCCAGCACACGGCACTCGCATATCGCGGGGTGTTCGCCGCAGTACCGATGGCGTACACCACGCTGGCCCTGATCAGTGCGTTCTTCTTCCGGCGCGGTGCGTGGAAGGGCAAGCGGGTCTGAGCCCGTGAACCGTGCCCGCCACACGCAGCCTTTACGTGGCGGGGACGTTCGGGTTCAACCGATCCCGCCGATACCGTTGCCGCAGCCCCCCCAGCACCCACGGGGCGTACTTGAGTAGCATCACGATCAGCTTGAAGCGTTTCCCTGGCACACACACCACCGCGCCACGGGCCGTTGCCTGCGCGAGACTCTCGTCCACCACGCGCTCGGCAGGAAGCCAGGCCCAGGTGGGAATTCCCTTGCGCCCGCCACCGAGGCGGTCGTGGAACTCGGTATAGGTGAAGCCGGGGCAGCACGCCTGCACATGCACCCCGGTATCCACCAGTTCGTGCGCCAGCGCTTCGCAATACATGCGCTGGTACACCTTGGTCGCGTTGTAATTCACGTTCCCCGCCGTGGGCGACCAGCTGGCCACACTCGCCACCACGATGATCGTGCCCTGCCGACGCGCGAGCATGCCGTGCAGCGCCGCATGGACCAGTTCGTGCGTGGCCTGCACGTGCAGGCGCAGCATGCGCGCCTGTCCGTCGGGATCGGCCGTTTCGATGGTGCCGCGCGTACCGAAACCTGCGTTGCTCACCAGCATGGCGAGCCGCGGTTCGGCGCGCAGCCGCTCGGCGACGGTCGCGATGTGCGCATCGGTGGAGAGATCGGCCACGAGGGCCTCCGCCTGTACGCCATGTGCGACAGCCAACTCCGCGCAGACGCGCGCCAGGCGATCGGCGTCGCGCGCCACGAGGAGCAGATCATGTCCGCTGGCAGCAAGCCGCTGCGCATACACGTGGCCGATACCCGAGGTGGCACCGGTGACGACGGCGAGGGGACGTGTAGAGGTCATGCCCTCAACCTAGAGAGCTGTGGCCGGACCGGCGAGGGAACAGCTTCGGCCCCGCACTATGTTTCTCGTCATCATCAGCACCGTCCCTGCCCATTCACCAGTCTCCATGTCGCTCCGTTTCGTGGTTCCTGCTGTGCTGCTGCTGTCGGTCGCCGCCTGCACCGATGGCGCGTCGTCCGATACGCCACAGCGGTCGCCAGGCCGCGCGGCGAAGGCGATCGTCCCCGGTGGCACCATCACCGGTACGGTGCGCGAGCGCATCCCGGTGGGGCCCTATGTCTACGTGCGCCTCGAGACCGACGGCGGCGACGTATGGGCGGCGGTGAATGAAGCGCCGCTCGACGTGGGCACCGCCATCACGGTGCACAACGTGATGCTCATGGAGCAGTTCCAGTCGCAAACGCTCAAGCGCACCTTCGCGCGCATCTACTTTGGTTCGCTGCAGCCCGTGGCCGGTGCCGGTCAGCAGGCAGACGGGGCGCTGCCGGATAACGTGCCGCCTGGCGCTCCCGACATGCCATCACCCGGCGCGCCGACCGCCGTCGACGCGAAGGTGGGCCCGCTGGACAAGGCCACGGGTCCCAACGCCTTCGCCATCGGTGACCTGTGGGCGCAGAAGGAACGGCTGGCCGGCAAGGCGGTATCGGTGCGCGGCGTGGTGGTGAAGTACAATCCCGGCGTCATGGGGAAGAACTGGATTCACCTGCAGGACGGCACTGGCAACGCCGCGCGCGGTACGATCGACCTGACCGTCACCTCGCAGAATACCGCCGCCCTTGGCGATACGGTGATCGTCACCGGCACGGTACGCATCGATCAGGATCTCGGTGCCGGCTACACGTATGCTCTGCTCCTCGATGGCGCCGCGGTGAAGCCGGGGCGGTGATCGGCGTCGCCGGTCAGCGACCGTCAGAAGCCATCAGGGGAGCGGCGTTCCACGCGAAGCCTCGGACGAGGCATCCCGGTACCCGTCGCGCATGCCACGCGCGATATCGTCGTTGCTCACGCGGACGTACAGCGCGCCAAGCGCCACGCCCACGAGCAGAATCATCACCTGAATCGCGCGCCCCAGCCAACGGCGCTCCACCAGAATCGAGGTTTCCTGGCGCGGGGCGAGCGCGAGCTGCTGCATGGCCACGAGCTTTGCGCGCAGCTTGGCGTTCTCTGACTGCAGCGCGCTGAACTGCGCAGCCGCCTCCGCCGATAGCGGCGTGGTCGATAGCGGCGTGGCCGAATCGCCGTCGTCAGTCCGACGTGGCAAGTTGTCTGGCATAGTCATTGGCGTCGAAAAACCCGAGAGAGTGACCAATGGCGCCCGATGCGTCGAGTGTCCATTGCTCATGACCGCTGATGCGCACCGCGCGACCGGTGCCTCCAGGGCCCGTGTTGGTGCCGATCAGCGTCCATTCGTAGCGCGCCGAGTTCTCCTCGACATGCAGTGCATCGAGCAGGACCTGCAGATCGGGAAATGCCGTCATGAACGACTGGGCAGACGCCGCGATCGCTTCCCGTCCGACCGACGGGGTCCCCGCGTTGATGGTGAGCACGCCATGCTCCGCGAAGAAGGAGGCCACGCGCGCAGGATCCTGACTGCACCAGGCAGCAGTATACGCTTCGGCCATCTTGGCTACGGCAGCAGCAGTCGTCATGACAGGAATCTGATGGATGGAGTGATCAGGCGCAGGTGCGAGCAGCGTGCCGGCTACGGCCGGCTGAACACCGCACCATGCGGCACCGCCGCACTGCGCCCCCCGTGGGGCCACACAACGCCCTCCATGCGCAGCCCGGGCTCCGCACTGCCGGGCGCCCGGAAGCGCGTGTCCAGAGTGAGCCTCCCGGTGCGATCATCGAAGCGCGCCATAAGCACCCGGGTCTTCATGGCCTGGTAGCCAGTGATGACCACGCGCTGATGATTGGGCTCGATCCCGATCCAGTGCGGCACGTCGTTGGGGCCGAAGCTCACGCGCGACACTTCGCGCGGCTGCTGCGGGTTCGACACGTCGAGACTTACCACCGCGCTCCACGCCGGCACGGTGATGAGGTAGTAATTGCCGGCGACGACCGGTACGGCGCAGCTCGTGCCGGGCTTCCGCGGAAACGCGTGGACGAGGCGCGCCGATGGCCGCTCGCTGTCGATGCCGTCGAGCAGATAGAGCCCACAGTTGAAGGTGGAGACGAGGACCGTCTTGCCGTCGCTCAGAATTCGGGGTTCCGCCGACCGAAAGCCCTCATCACCGCGAGGCCCGGGCGGCAGCGGAATGGTGTGGCGCAATGAGAGATCAGACAGACGCCAGAACTGCAGGGTGTTGGTCGTATCGCGATTGTCCATGTCGGACGTGGTGACCACCACCCGATCGATGCCCGGCAGGACCGCGGCAGAATACGGCCGAATCCGACGATCCACCCCCGGGAGAGCGGCGGAACTCGAACGCACCACCTCCCCGCGCGGCGTCATCTCCACCAGCCCCCCTGGCGCCATGCCTGCGTCGTCGTGCTGCATCTGAAACGTGGCCAGCACGTTGTTGTTTGGTAGCCGCCAGAAGCTGTGCGGATGCATCAGGGCGCCCACGTCTTCGAACCGCTTCACGAGGCGGGGGCTCGCCGGCGACGACAGATCGAAGATGTACGACTCGCCGGAACCGAAGTCGTTGGCGAACAGCTGACGATCGGTGGCGAGTGCGTGATCGGTGTGATGCGTGCGATGCCCACGCCCCGGCACGGCGAGCGTGGTCACGAGCCGGCCGTACTGCCCGGCTGTGGTATCGTCGCGCACATCGTAGACCGCGAGGAAGTCGGGCCCCGTGCTGTCGGCCGACGATGCCCAGAGGTAGAGCAGGTCGCTGGATCGCGAGGAGGACGGTCTCGTCAGCTGTCGGTCGAGCCGTGCGTCGAGTGCCGACAGCACCTCCTTGGATACCCCGCTCGGGAGCAGATTCCGGAGTTCGTGCGGATCACGACGCAGATCGTACAACTCGTCCATGCCGTCGAGTTCATCGTAGCGGATGTACTTGTACTGCGTGGTACGAAGCGCCTTGTAACCCATCTTCTCGATCCGCGGAAACTCACGATCGCTGTAGTACTCGATGAGCAGTTCGTCGCGTATGACCGCCGACTGGCTGCGGAACGTCTGCACGAAGGAGCGCCCGTCGAGCGCCGAGGGAATGGGAGCGCCAGCAAGCTCCAGCATCGTCGGTGCGACATCCACGTTGCTCAGCAGCGACGACGGGCGGCTTCCCGGCGCGGCAAGCGCGGGATATCGCACGATGAGCGGAATGTGCACGCTGGGCTCGTAGGCCAGCCGACGCTCCTGTGCCAATCCGAACTCCCCATAGAAGAAGCCCTGATCGCTCGTGACCACGATCATGGTCTCGTCGAGAACGCCGCGAGCCTCGAGTGTGCGCATCAGGGCACCAAGACTGCGGTCCACGGCGGCCAGCATGCGGAGTCGATCCTTGACCGTTTCGTCGGGGAGCCCACCCAGCGGGCTGCGGGGATCGCGGTGATCCACGGGCCGAGACAACGCCGGTTTACCCGTCGTGGGTGCGCGCCAGCTGGGGGCATGGGCGATCGTATCGGTCGCATAGAGACGTTGATCGCCCGGCGCTGGGGGGAACGTGCGCACCTGCTTCGGGTGGATCTCCGGATGCACCGCCTTCTGTGCCATGAACACGAGGAATGGCTTGTCGCGCGGTGCCTGCTCGATGAATGTCGTCGCCTCGGCGGTGAGCAGGTCGGTCATGTATCCCCTGGCCTTCTCCACGCGCCCGTCGATGTTCAGCTCGGGATCGAAGTACACGCCTTGCCCCACGAAGCTCACCCAGCGATCGAAGCCGGGGCGCGGCGTATCGTCTTCATGCCCCATGTGCCACTTGCCGAAAAATCCGGTGTGATAGCCGGCATCACGCAGCAGCTTGGGGAACGTGACGATCCGATGGCTCTGCTCCGCACGCTCCCCGTTGTCCACGATGCCGTTCCGGTGCGGGTACAGACCGGTCATGAACACCGCGCGACTCGGCGAGCAGAGGGGGGCCGACGTGTACATGCGGCTGAACGAGGCGCCCTCCCGTATCAGGCGCTCGAGGTGCGGAAAGTCCGTGAAGGGATGATCCACGAGGTCATCGTACCGCACGTCGTCGAGCAGGACGAAGACGATATTCGGACGGAGTGCCGGCGAGGATGCCGCGGGCATGGATGCCGCTGCCGTGCCATTCGACTGCACGGTGCCTTCCGTGGCATGACGCCCACCCGTCAGCAGGAAGAGAGCAGTGGCGAAGAGCGCGCGACGCGAAAGTGGCATGACGGTCGGTCGGGTGGGGGAGAGCCCTCGGTACTCCGCCTGATGAGGCGGGGACGGCCTGACCGCCGAGATCTCGCGGCCGCCCCAAGCTTACGACAACGCCCGGGGGACACCAGAGGCAGAAGTGCAGGAGGGACGCATCCATCCGCCAAGAGTCGTGATGAGGTCGTACGTTTCCTGCATGATGCACCTTCCTCTGCCCGGCCGCGTCGTCGCCTCCCGCACGCTGGCCATCGTACCGCTGATCGCCGCGATGTCCCTCATCGCGACCGCCTGCTCACCAACCGGCGGGAGCATGCCCCCCGCCGATCTCGTGCTGCACAACGGCCGTGTCTATTCGCTCACCTGGCCGGAGCCCTCGCGCGACGGGGTTCCGGCGGCCGGCGCTCCGTACGATTCCGCCACCGGCTGGCATCACGATGCCTCCGCCGTGGCAGTCCGCGACGGGCGCATCGTGTACGTGGGGACCGACTCGGGTGCATTGGCGCTGCGCGACAGTGGCACGCAGGTGATCGACCTCGCGCAGCAGGTGCTCCTTCCCGGCCTGGTCGATGCCCATACGCACGTCGCCGAGCTCGGCGAGTCGCTCGAGCGGATCAACCTCACCGGCATCGCCACCGAAGCGGAGGCGGTTGAGCGCATCGCGGAGCGCGCCGCGACCACGCCCAAGGGTTCATGGATCCTCGGCTACGGCTGGGACGAGGGGGCGTGGGCCAATCGCTATCCCGACAAGCGACTGCTTT
>CAZNZG010000033.1:0-4909 GCA_964577455.1 uncultured Gemmatimonas sp.
TCGCTCACGCCGTACTATCCTGCGCTCTTCGAGGCCGCGTTCGGGTCGCGCGACATGACCGCTGAACGGGTGGGGCTTGCCCTCGCGCAGTTCGTACGGTCGCTGGTGAGCACCGACTCGAAGTTCGATCGCGCCTTTTCGCCGGCGGGGATCCCGGACTTCGCGCGGACCTTCACGGCGCAGGAGCTGCAAGGGCAGCAGCTCTATGGCGGCCGCGCCGGGTGCGCGCGCTGCCATGGCACCAATGCGCACATCAGCGATGCAGTACACAACACCGGGCTCGACGCCACCATTACGGACGTGGGAGCGGGGAATGGCCGCTTCAAGGCGCCGTCGCTGCGCAATGTGGAGGTGCGTGCGCCGTACATGCACGACGGACGCTTCCGCACGCTCGAGGAGGTCGTGGACTTCTACGATCGCGGCGTACAGAACAATCCCGGGCTCGATCCCCGGTTGCGCGTTCCGCCGGGAGGGCCGGGGCCGGGGCCGGGCGGACCTCAGGGCCAGCCGTTGCGACTCAACCTCACACTCGACGAGCGCCAGGCGCTGGTGGCGTTCATGAAGACCTTCACCGACGCCACCTTCCTCGCCGATCCGCGCTTCGCCGATCCGTTCGCGCGATAGCACACGGAACGAAACAGCGGCCCCGGTTCGATGAACCGGGGCCGCTGTTCGTGGTGATGCCAACGGACGTCAGATGTCGAGATTCGACACGAAACGCGCGTTGCTTTCGATGAACAGACGACGCGGCTCCACCTCGTCGCCCATGAGCGTCTGGAACGTCTGGTCGGCCAGCACCGCGTCTTCCATGGTCACGCGCAGCATCGTGCGCGTCTCGGGGTCCATCGTGGTCTTCCAGAGCTGTTCCGGGTTCATTTCGCCGAGACCCTTGTAGCGCTGGATCATGATGTTGCCGCGTCCTTCCGGTCCACCGAGGCGCTCGGCGTAGGCATCGCGCTCCTTCTCCGAGTACGCGTAGTACTCCTCCTTGCCCTTGGCCACGCGATAGAGCGGCGGCTGCGCGATGTACATGTAGCCGGCGTCGATCAGCTCCGGCATCTGCCGGAAGAAGAACGTGAGCAGTAGCGTGCGGATGTGCGCACCGTCCACGTCGGCGTCGGTCATGATGATGATCTTGTGGTACCGCGTCTTGGCGAGGTCGAACTCGTCCTTGATGCCGGTACCGATCGCCGTGATGATGGTGCGGATTTCCTCGTTGGAGAGCACCTTGTCGAAGCGCGCCTTCTCCACGTTGATGATCTTGCCGCGCAGCGGCAGGATGGCCTGGAAGTCACGCTTGCGCCCCTGCTTGGCCGAGCCGCCGGCCGAGTCACCTTCCACGAGATAGATCTCGCAGAGGGCCGGGTCGGAGAGCGAGCAGTCGGCGAGCTTGCCGGGGAGGTTGGCCACGTCGAGCGCCGACTTCTTGCGCGTGAGGTCGCGCGCCTTGCGGGCCGCCTCGCGCGCACGGGCCGCCGAGATCGCCTTGTCGATGATTGCGTTGGCGGTCTTGGGGTGCTCGTCGAGGTATTGCGACAGCAGCTCGTTCATCACGCTGCGCACCGCGCCTTCCGCCTCGGAGTTGCCAAGCTTGGTCTTCGTCTGCCCTTCGAACTGCGGCTCGCGCACCTTCACCGACAGTACGGCGGTGATGCCTTCACGCACATCGTCGCCGGAGAGACGGATCTCCTTGTCCTTCTTGTTGAGGTTGCTCGAGCGTTCGATGTACTTGTTGATCACCGAGGTGAGCGCGCTCTTGAAGCCGGTGAGGTGCGTACCGCCTTCGTGCGTGTTGATGTTGTTGACGAAGGAGAACGTGGTGTCGGCGTAGCTGTCGTTGTACTGCAGCGCCACCTCGATGGCGATGCCGTCGCGCATGGTATCGAGGTACACCACGTCGGCGTGCAACGGCTTCTTGCTGCCGTTGAGATAGGTGACCATGTCCTTCAGGCCACCCGTGGCCCAGAACAGCTCCTCGCGCGGCTGGCCGTCCTTGAATTCGTCGGGGCGCTCGTCACGGAGCGTGATCTGAATGCCCTTGTTGAGATACGACAGCTCGCGCAGGCGGTTGGCCAGCGTGGACCACTCGTAGCGGGTCGTTTCCTGGAAGATCGTGCCGTCGGGCTTGAACCACACCTTGGTGCCCGTCTCCTTGGCCGGCACGCTGCGCAGCACCTTGAGCTTCGTCGTGGTCGTACCACGCGCGAAGTCCATGTAGTGCTCCTTCCCCTCGCGCTTCACCCACACCTTGAGGTTGTCGGACAGCGCGTTCACCACCGACACACCCACGCCGTGCAGACCGCCCGAGACGGCATAGGCGTCCTTCTCGAACTTGCCGCCGGCGTGCAGTACGGTGAGGGCGATTTCCACGCCGGGCATCTTCTCGACGGGATGCACGTCGACGGGGATACCGCGGCCGTCGTCCTCGACGGTGATGGAGTTGTCCTCGTGGATCGTCACGAAGATGCGCTTGGCATGACCCGCCATCGCTTCGTCGATCGAGTTGTCCACGACCTCGTACACGAGATGGTGCAGACCGCGCGCCGACGTCGAGCCGATGTACATGCCGGGGCGCTTGCGGACTGCTTCGAGTCCCTTGAGTACGGTGATCTGTCCTGCGCCGTACTCCTTGTCGGACTCTGCGCTGCTGTTGGCCATTGTGATGAGGAGCTGCCGGAGGGTTTGGAGGGCAAAAACTGGCCCGGAAACACAACCTCCAAATATACCTAAGACGGGGGTCCGCAAGCAACTGGCGGGCCGCTTTGCAAGTTGTTGTAAATCAAAGGCTTACAAAGACGATGTTGGTCCGCTCTCCGGCGCCACCCGGGGTGCCTCCCTGCACTGTGGCCAACAGCCCCACGGACGTACGGATGGGTCACGGACCGAACGCGGACCGGGAACGCCGCCGGCGCTCGTCTCCGCGTACCCTCTGCGTACACTCCGCGAGCTGTCCGCGTGTTCCGTGGGGCTGTTCCCGCCGTTGCGAGAGTGGAGCGCTAGCGCCGCAACATCCAGCGCAGCTTGGTGATGGGCGGACGCGACGGGTCGCGGTTCAGCGTCGTCAGCAACTGCGGCTCGAGCAGCGTGAGCTCCTGCATCCACGCATGCGTCTTCACCATCACCACCAGCGTGCCATCCTGCTGCAACAGCAGGGGCTCGGTCACTTCCGAGATCTGCGGTCCCACCAGCGACGGCCATTCGGGGATCACCGAGGCCTGCGCCACGCGGTCGGTCAGCCCCGCATGCTTCAGCACCGAGGCCACCACATCGCCGAGCTTCTGCGGCGTGCGCTTGGACTGGCTCATGCGCTCGTGAGCGCGCCGTCGCGCATGGTGCGGCGCTCGAGCCGCGTGAACGCCTCGGGAATGTCCTCCTCGCGAGGCACGGCCAGCAGCACCTGCGCCGCGCCGGCGTCATCGAGCAGCTCCAGCACTCGCTTGGCCCGCCCCAGATCGAGTTCCGCGAACGGGTCGTCGAGCAGCAGCAGCGGGGGATGCCCGATCGCGGCGCGCAACGTGGCCAACTCCAGCAGGCGCAGGGCGATCGCGGCGCTGCGCTGCTGTCCCGCCGAGCCGAAGGTGCGCAGGTCGCGGCCACCAAGCTGCAATTGCAGCTCGTCGCGATGCGGCCCCACCAGTGTGACGCCGCGACGCATTTCCGTCGCGCGCTGCTGCTCGAACGCACGCGTGAGCGCCTCGCCCTGCGCCGTGCTGCTGGTGGCGAGCGCATCGCCATTGTCACCACCCACGCTGGTGTAGCGCAGCACCGCGCCCTGCCGCTCGCCGATCGCGGTGCACAGCTGCAGGTAGCGTTCCGCCTGTTCCTGCACGAAGGCGTGACGTGCGGCCACCACGAACCCGCCGTATTCGGCCAACGCCGGCTCCCACACGCTCACGCGCGATTCGTGATCGCTGCCGCGTCCGCCGCCCCGCGCCGCGTCACGCTGTGCCGTGCGCAGCGCCGCGTTCCGGCGCAGCAGCGCGGCCCGGTACTGCTGCAGTGCCTGCAGGTAGGCGGGAGACGACAGCGCCAGCATCACGTCGAGATACCGACGCCGCTCGCCCGGAGCGCCCGCCACCAGCGACACGTCGGCCGGCGAAAACTCCACAGACGGCAGGGCGCCAAGAGCGTTCGTGAGCCGCGGTTGCTCCACGCCGTCGAGGGTGGCGCGCTTGCGCTTCGTGGCGCGCTCATAGCCCACACTCACCGTGTGCCATGCGCTCGGCGCGGACAGCGTGGCGCGCACGTGGAACGCCGGCGCGCCGAACCGGATCACGTCGGCGTCGCGCGCGCCGCGAAACGACCGCAGCAGAGCCAGGTACGCCACCGCTTCCAGCAGATTGGTCTTGCCGTGACCGTTCTCACCCACGATCACCAGCCCCGACGCGGGGACCGTTACGTCGAGACTGGCAAAATTGCGATAGTCGCGGGTGGTGAGATGAACGAGCACGACGTGTGCGTGACCAGCGGCTCAGCGGCCGTGGAACGTGGGGGCGCGCTTCTCGAGGAACGCGCGCATCCCCTCCTTCATGTCGGCCGTGGCGCTCAGCAGACCGAAGAAATCGGACTCGATCGTGCACCCCTCGTCGAGCGTCACGCCGAGGCCACGGTCCACCGCCTCGATGCACCCCGCGAGCGCGAGTGGCGCGTTCACGATCATGCTGCCGAGCAGGGCGCGCGTGGTGTCGATCAGCGCGTCGGGGGCCGTGACCTGGTCCACGAGCCCGAGGCGGAACGCTTCGGCCGCGTCGATCATGTCACCAGTGAGCAACAGCTTGAGGGCCGCCCCGCGCCCCACCAGCCGCGGCAGGCGCTGCGTGCCGCCGTAGCCCGGCACGATGCCGAGCTTCACTTCCGGCTGCCCCAGCTTGGCCTTCTCGCTGGCAATGCGCAGATGGCACGCCATGGC
>CAZNZG010000033.1:5009-21830 GCA_964577455.1 uncultured Gemmatimonas sp.
ATCGTGGCGTCGTTCAGCGCATTGAGCTTGTCGGGACGGTTGACGGTGATCGTGGCGATGCGATCGGCGACAGCGAACGTGAGGAACTGATAGGCCATGGCGGGCAATCTCCGGGAGTGACGGTGGCAACGGCGGAAATCTAGTCACCGGGCTAGTATTTACGGGTGCTTGCCATCCCTGCGGTCGGCTGGTCTCCCGACACCCGCGCCCTGCGCATCATCGATCAACGGCTGCTGCCGGCCGAGGAGGTCGTGCGCGACCTCGTCTCGCTCGTCGATACCATCGAGGCCATCCGTACCCTTGCGGTGCGGGGGGCGCCGGCCATCGGCGTGGCGGCGGCGATCGGGCTGGCCGTGGCGCTCGATGCCGACTGCGAGGGCGACGATGCGCGTGCCCGTACGTTGTTGCCGTCGTACGCGAACGACCTGATCGCGGCGCGTCCCACCGCCGTGAACCTCGCGTGGGCCGTGACGCGCATGCTCCGGGTGGCCGCCGATGCCGCCGACGCCCCGCTGCTGCACACGCTGCGCCTGGAGGCCGAAACCATTCGGCACGAAGACGTGGCCATGTGCTCGGCGATCGGGCGGCACGGGCTGACCATCATTCCCGACGGCGCGCGCGTGCTCACCCACTGCAACGCTGGTGCCCTCGCCACGGCGGGCATCGGCACGGCGCTCGCCCCGATCTACACGGCGCACGCCATGGGGCGGCTCGTGACCGTGTATGCCGATGAGACGCGTCCGCTCCGTCAGGGGGCGCGGCTCACGGCCTGGGAACTCGCGCGCGCCGGCATCAATGTGACCGTGCTCCCCGACGGCGCCGCGGCGTCGCTCATGGCGCAGCAGCAGGTCGATCTCGTGATCGTTGGTGCCGATCGCATCGCCGCCAACGGCGACGTGGCCAACAAGGTCGGCACGTACAGCGTGGCGCTCGCGGCGCGGGCGCACGGTATTCCGTTGTTCGTGGCCGCGCCGTGGAGCACGATCGACCCGGCCACCGCCACCGGCCGTGACATCGTCATCGAACATCGGCACGCCGATGAACTCGGCGAGTTGCCGGCCGGCGTGCCCGCGTGGAATCCGGCGTTCGACGTGACGCCACGCGCGCTCGTGCACGGCTACCTCACCGATCGCGGGTTCGTCACTCCTCCATTCACGTCGTAGCCCTTCACCGGAACAGCGCGCATGTCCGTCCTTGCCATCGATCAGGGTACCACCGGCACAACCTGTCTCGTCATCGCGCGCGATGGCCGCGTGGTGGGACGCGCGTACCGCGAAATCACGCAGCATTACCCGGCGCCGGGATGGGTGGAGCACGATGCGCACGAGATCCTCGAGCGCACCCTCGATGCCGCCCGCGAGGCGATGGCGCACGCCAAGGCGGCCGGGGCCGACGCCCCGGTGGCGATCGGGATCACCAATCAGCGCGAAACGATCGTGCTCTGGGAGCGCGCCACCGGGCGCGCCGTGCACCGGGCGATCGTGTGGCAGGATCGTCGCACCGCGGAACGGTGTGCGGCCCTCGCGCCGCAGGCGTCGCGCATCGGGGAGCTGACCGGTCTGGTCACCGATCCCTACTTCAGTGCCACGAAGCTCGAGTGGATGCTGCAGCAGGGGGACAATCAGGCCCGCGCCGAGCGCGGCGAACTCGCTGCCGGTACCATCGACAGCTGGCTCGTGTGGCATCTCACCGGCGGCGCCGCCCATGTGACCGACCACACGAATGCTTCGCGCACGATGCTGTACGACATCCACGCGCGGGGGTGGTCGTCGGAGCTGTGTGCACTGTTCAACGTGCCCGCGTCGATGCTGCCCACGGTGGTGCCGTCGAGCGGTGAGGTGGGGCGCTCCACCCAGGCCACGCTCGGTGTTTCGTTGCCCATTACGGGTATGGCCGGCGATCAGCAGTCGGCGCTGTTCGGGCAGGGGGGCTGGAGTGCCGGCGATGGCAAGAACACCTACGGCACCGGCGCTTTCCTGCTGCTCAACACCGGCACCCATCGTCCGCCGCCGGGATCGGGGCTGCTCACCACCATCGCCTGCGATGAACGGGGGGCGCCGGTCTACGCCCTCGAGGCTTCGATCTTCATCGCCGGGGCCGCGGTGCAGTGGCTGCGCGACGGGCTCGGGATCATCGAGGCCAGCGCCGAAACCGAGGCGCTCGCCCGGTCGCTCGCTTCCAACGACGGCGTGTATTTCGTGCCGGCACTGGTGGGGCTGGGGGCGCCTGACTGGGAGCCCAATGCCCGCGGCACCATCGTGGGGCTCACGCGGGGTACCACTCAGGCGCATTTGGCCCGGGCGGCCCTGGAGGCCATGGCCTACGCCACCCGCGACGTGCTGGGAGACATGCGGACCCAGGGGCAGGTGGCCTTCGATCGGCTACGGGTGGACGGCGGCGCGACGGGCAACGACTGGCTGATGCAGTTCCAGGCCGACGTACTGGGCGTCCCCGTAGATCGCCCCGACATGGTGGAAACCACCGCGCTCGGTGCTGCCGGGTTGGCCGGGCTGGCCGCCGGGGTGTGGGGCTCGGGCGCCGAGTTCCTGGCGAGCCGGCACTTCACCCGGTTCGTCCCATCGGAAACCGGAGCGGCCTCTGCCGCCTTGGCCTATGGTGGATGGCGCCGGGCAGTCCGCGCGGCGCTGGGGTGGGCACGCGACCGCGAATGACCCACTCCGCCCCCCGCTTCCCCCCGATCCATAGAGGCGCCGGACGACGTTTTTCCGATAATCCTTATCGGAAACTGTCCTCTTTGGCACCTTCTGTAGTATCTTTAGGTATTCCATCCGGACCCTACAGGACGGCGACCCCGTGAAAGCTCGCAACAAGTTCCTGCTCGGCGGCGTGCTGGTGCTCGGCACTGCTTCCTACCTCATGGCCAGCTCGATCGACGAGACGGCCACCTACTACCTCACGCCGGCAGAGCTCGCGGCCAAGGTTTCCGACAATCCGCGCTTCAGCAAGAACGGCGTGAAGATCGGCGCCCGGGTGGTCTCGGGCACGATCGTGCGCGAACCGGGCGGGCGTGAACTCACGTTCAAGATGACCGACGGCAAGCAGACGTACCCGGTGCATTACCGTGGCGTCGCGCCGGACACGTTCACTGACGGCGTGGACATTGTCGTGGAAGGACGCCTCGATGCGAACGGTGTCTTCCAGGCCACCACGCTGCTGGCCAAGTGCGCGTCGCGGTACGAGAACGCGCCGGGGCAGCCCGGTCAGTACCCTGCCGAGGGCGGGCAGCACCCCGCTTCGGTTCCCAAGGCGTAACCAACGCGCCGGGCGCGTGCTCGCGCTCGGCCAGCGCGCACCGCGCGAGGCGTCATGATTCTGGTTGGTGAACTGTCGCTCTGGGTCGCCCTGCTGATGGCGGCCTGGACGACCACCGTGTCGTTTGCCGGCGGCCTGCAGGGCCGTCCCGAGCTGGTGAAGAGTGGTGAGCGGGCGATGTACGCCACGTTCGGCTTTACGTTGCTGGCCTCCATGGGGCTGTGGACCGCCCTCTTCACCCACGATTTCTCGCTCAAGTTCGTCGCCTCGTTCACGAGCGCGAACCTCCCCAAGGTCTACCTCTTCACGGCGTTCTGGGCAGGGCAGGAAGGCTCGCTGCTCTTCTGGGCGCTCATCATGACGTTCTATGCGGCCGTGGCGGTCTTCACGAACCGCAACACGAACCGCGCCATGATGCCGTACGTGACGGGGACGCTGGGCGTCGTGTCGCTGTTCTTCCTCATGACGATGGCGTTCGCGGAGAATCCGTTCGAGCGCCTCGACTGGGTGCCAGCCGATGGCCGCGGCATGAACCCGCAGCTGCAGAACCCCGGCATGGCGGCGCATCCGCCCATGCTGTACCTCGGCTACGTGGGTACGGTGGTGCCGTTCGCCTTCGCCGTGGGCGCGCTCATCACGCGCCAGCTCGATGCGCAGTGGCTCGGGGCCGTGCGCCGCTGGGCTCTCGTGAGCTGGTTCTTCCTCACGATCGGCATCGTGCTGGGCATGTGGTGGGCCTACGTGGAGCTTGGCTGGGCCGGCTACTGGGCGTGGGATGCGGTGGAGAACTCGTCGTTCCTCCCCTGGCTCACCGTGACGGCGTTCCTGCACAGCATCATGATCCAGGAAAAGCGCGGCATGCTGCGCAAGTGGAACGTGACGCTGGTGGTACTGTCGTTCCTGCTCACGATTCTCGGGACGTTCATCACGCGATCGGGGGTGATCGAAAGCGTGCACGCGTTTGCGCGCTCGCCGATCGGCAACTGGTTCCTCGGCTTCCTGATCGTGGCCACCGTGCTCACGGTGTACCTTGTGAGCACGCGCCTCAACGATCTGCAGGCGAAGGCCGAGCTCGAGAGCATGGTCAGCCGCGAGGCGGCCTTCCTCTACAACAACCTGGTGCTGGTGGGCATCTGCTTCGCCACGCTCTGGGGGACGCTGTTCCCCATCCTGTCCGAATGGGTGAAGGGCGACAAGATCACGGTGGGCCCGCCGTTCTTCAACGCGGTCAACGGCCCGCTCGGGCTGCTGCTGCTGGCGCTCACGGGCATCGGTCCGCTGATCGCGTGGCGGCGCGCCTCGATCGCCAATCTGCAGCGTCAGTTCACCTGGCCGGCTGCGGCGGGCGTGGCGGTGTTCGTCACGCTGCTCGCGCTCGGTATGCGTGATCCGTATGCGCTCATCTCGTACCTGCTCTCCGGCTTCGTGTTCGGCACGATCATCCAGGAGTTCGTGAAGGGCGTGGGCGCGCGGCGACGCATGTACAGCGAGGGGCTGTTCGCGGCCTTCTTCCGGCTCATCGGCCGGAACCGTCGCCGCTATGGCGGCTACATCGTGCACTTCGGCGTGGTGATTCTCTTCGCCGCCTTCGCCGGGTTGATGTTCCGGCGCGACGTGACCGCCACGCTCAAGACCGGTGAGTCGGTGAAGCAGACCGACGCCTACGGGCACGAGTGGGTGTTCACGAGCCAGGGCATTTCGCAGTTCGAGCAGCTCAATCGCAAGGTCATGTCCGTCACGTTCGACGTGACGCGCGATGGCAAGCGCATGGGTCTCCTCTCGAGTGAGAAGCGCCAGCATGTGAACTCGCAGGGCGAACCCACCTTCGAGCCCTCGACCGAGGTCGGGATTCTCGAGTCGCCCAAGCAGGATGTGTATCTCGTCTTCACCGGTGCCGTGGACCGCGATACGGCAGCGGTGCACATCAACTTCAACCCGCTCGTCTGGTGGGTGTGGTTCGGTGGGATCATCATGGCGTTCGGCGGACTGATCGTGATGTGGCCGCAGGCGCAGAAGGCGGAGCGTGAGGGCGGGTACGTGGCGCAGATCCCCATGGGTCGCGATATGGAGACGGTGGGAGCCGGCGCATGAGTGAATCGCGTCTGAGCGAATCGCGCACGGCCACGTCGCGCAATCCGCTCACGTCGGCGGTGGGGCAGTCGCGCCGCGCGTTTCTCGTGCGCGCGGCCGCCGTGACGTCGGGCGTGGCGGTGCTCGCGCGGCGCGCGGCGGCGCAGGACCCGTCCGCGGCGGCGCTGCCGGCGCAGAGCAATGCGGGGGGCGTGGAAATGACATCGGACAGCTACAAGCCGGTGTCGCGTCCGCCCAAGCCGGGGGCGACACCCACGATGGATGCCAAGCAAGTCGAGGCGTTCGAGCGTGAACTGGCGTGCCCGTGCCCCTGCACACTCGACATCTACACGTGCCGCACCACCGACTTCAGCTGTGGTATCTCGCCGGCGGTACACGGCGATATCCAGCGGCTCGTGGACGGTGGGTACACCGGCGCCGAGATCATGGAAGCCCTCACCGGCACGTACGGTGATTTCATCCTCAACGCCCCACGCAAGGAAGGCTTCAGCCTCGTGGCGTGGTTTGCGCCGTTCGCCGCGGTGGCGATCGGCGCCGTGGGGATCGGGGCGCTGCTGCGCAGCTGGCGCGTGAACGCCAAGTCGGCCGCTGCGTCACGTCCGGTGCAGCCCGCGGCCACGCTCGACGACATCGGCGTCGATGCCACCCCGGAAGAACTTGCGCGCCTCAAGGCGGCGCTTCGAGAGGACGGCTGATGGCGCTTCCGGAAGGTGGTGTCCCCCTTGTCGTGGGTACCGCGCTCGCCCTTGGGGCACTCACACTCGTGCTTTCGCCGTTGCTGAGCGCCGTCGACGAATCGCCGCGCGAGGTGCCGCAGGAGAAGCCCGCGGCGCGCAAGGCGCGTGAGCGTGAGATGGCCAACACCGCCGTCGATGCCCTGCGTGAGATCGAGTTCGATCGCGAGACCGGAAAGCTGAGCGACACCGACTATGCGGAGCTCAAGCAGCGCTATACCCGCGAAGCGCTGGCGGAACTGCGTGCGGCGGATGCCGCGGAATCGGTGACCGTGGGTGGAGCGCTTGCGGCAGCCCCGTCGGCGGTGGTGACGGTCGAAGACGCTGTGGAAGCTGCCATCCAGCGCGCGCGTAGCAATCAGAAGCAGTGCGGTGTGTGTGGTCCGCGTCCCGAACCCGATGCGACCTACTGCTCGAGCTGCGGCCGGTCTCTGCCGGAGAAGTGCGGCAGCTGTGGTACCAGCGTGGATCTCGTGGGCTCGCGTTTCTGCAGCGGGTGCGGCACGCATCTCGCCGCGGCCTGACGTTCGACCGCGATCTGCAGGCGTGACATGAAGTGTCACGCCAGTGGCACGGATCGGTACATCCGGCGAGAGGCGTGATCTCGTTCAAAGCCATACGGAAAAACGAGTTGCAGTGCACTCCCGCGTGATGGGGTAACGCCTCCGTCACGCGGGATTTTTCTTTCTTCCGGGAAACGTGTGGCGGTGGTACCATGTCGACTCGCGTCCACACGGGACCGTGTGTACGTGGTGACGAGGCTCCTCTTCCCGATTCCGATGCAAACGCGATTTGTGCGGGCTGCCATGGCGGCGGCCGCGATGGTGTTGTCAGCGTGTGGCGCCGATCAGGTGACAGTCCCCGCTCCCGAGGGACTCGTGCCACGGCTCAACGGCACGGCTACGATGCCACCTGTGCGCATCAGTGAGTTTCACTACGACAATGCGGGTGGCGATGTTGGTGAGCGTATTGAGGTCTCGTTTCCGACAGGAACAGACCTAGAGAACTATCGTATCGTACGCTTCAACGGGAATACAGCGGGCGCTGCAGTCCTCTACACGACGCCGCTTGTGCTCGCTCCGGGAACCGAGCTCCTCTCGACGGCAACAGTAACATCTTGCGGAAATGGACGCAGTGTTGCGGTCATCTCGTACGCGGTTGATGGATTGCAGAACGGTGCACGCGATGGATTCGCGCTGGTGAATGGTACTGCCGTCATCGAATTGCTGTCATACGAAGGGGTATTCACGGTGTCAGCTGCTTCCGCCGTCGCTGGCAGCATGACTTCCACTGACGTTGGCGTTTCTCAGGCGGGTACCGAGCCGGTTGGCTCGTCGATCTTCCGTCGTGCTGACGGCACATGGGCCAAGACAGAAAGCAACACATTCGGCACCTGCAACGACGGGAATTCGAACGGCGGCGAAGTTGGCCCGGTCGCGACGGTCGCGGTGACACCCGCGACAGCGACCGTTGCGATGGGCGCCACCCAGCAGCTCACCGCTACCGCACGTGACGAGAGCGAGCGGACTGTTACCTCGGCATCGTTTGCGTGGACCAGCAGCAACACCGAGGTGGCAACCGTGAGCACCAGCGGCCTCGTCACCGGCGTGCTCCCCGGCGTGGTCACCATCACGGCGACCTCGAATGGCTTCACCGGTACGGCCACCATTACCGTCCCCGAGCCGGCCACGTTGCCGCCCGTTCGTATCAGCGAACTGCATTACGACAACTCCGACCTCGACTTCTGGGAATTTGTCGAAGTGGAAGGACCAGTCGGAACGGATCTCACGGGTTGGCGTGTGGTGCTGTACAACGGTAACGGCGGAGGGGCTTACGATACCAAGCTCCTCGCGGGCCTCATTCCCGCCACATGCGGACAGCGCGGCGTGGTCACGGTCGATTATCCGATCAATACCGTGCAAAACGGAGCGCCTGACGGCCTCGCGCTCGTGAACGCGGCGGGGACAGTGATTGAATTCCTCTCGTACGAAGGCTCGTTCACGGCCACCGATGGGCCGGCATCGGGAATGCAGTCGCGCAACATCCTGGCATCACAGACCAATGCCACGCCCGTCGGCACCACCCTCCAACGTAGCAACGTCGACACGTGGGCCCTCGCCGCTGACAACTACGGCGGCTGCAACGGGCGGACGGAGAAGGTCGTGCGTGAGCCGGTGGCGACCTTCAGCTTCAACGGTCGCGAGGCTGATGAAGCACTACCGGTCGGCTTCCAGGACCAGCTGTTCGCCAACTACGCGGAGAACGGGGTCGCCGTATCGACCACCTTCACCTGGTCGTCCGACACCCCGTCGATCGCCACGGTCGACAGCCGCGGTGTGGTGACAGGGACTGGGGTGGGCACCGCCGTCATCCGCGCCACGGCGGCGAGCGGCAAGAGCGGTACCTTCTCGTTTCCGATCTTCCTTGCCACCCCCTGGAGCAGGGGCATGGAGCTGTACGGCAACCACGTCGAATTCGGCGCACCGACCGACGGTGATCTCAGCGACGAGGTGCTCATTTCGCGGATGGAGTACCGCAGCTCCTTCAGCCGCACGCGCAATATCCCGAATTGGGTGGCCTACAACCTCGAAGCATCGCACATCGTGTCGGGGCAGGACCGCTGTGACTGCTTCACGTTCGATCCAGAACTGGTCGCCGCCGGGCTCATCCCGTATACCACTGCCGACTACACGGGAGCGGGCGCCATTGCCGGGTTCGGCATCGATCGCGGGCATCTCGTACGCTCCTTCGATCGCACCGCCGGATCACTCGACAACGCGCGCACGTTCTACTTCAGCAACATCATTCCGCAGACTGCCGACAACAATCAGGGCCCGTGGGCCCGTCTGGAGAATGCGCTGGGGGATTCCGCCAGAGTGGGTGGTCGCGAGGTGTACATCATCGCCGGGGCCAGCGGCAACGCCGGCACGATCAAGAACGAGGGACGCATCACGATCCCCGAGTACGTGTGGAAGGTCGCGGTGATCATGCCCAAGGATAAGGGGCTCGGTGACTTCGTAACGCCGTCGTCCGCGACCGTGATTGCCGTCGTGATGCCCAACGTCGCAGGCATCCGGAACGTGGCGTGGGAGCAGTACGCCACCACCGTCGATGCCGTCGAGGCGCTGAGCGGCTACGATGTGCTCTCGCTGCTGAACGATCAGGTGGAGATCGCTGTCGAAAGCAATACGAAGGCGCCGGTGGCACGCGTGAACGGACCCTTCGAGATCTTCGCCGGTGAGTCGGTCACGCTCTCGGCCGAAGCCTCGACCGATGCCGATGACGGCGATGTGCTCACCTATGGCTGGAGTTACGGCGATGGACGCACCGGTACCGGCGTGAAGAACACCGTT
Organism: uncultured Gemmatimonas sp.; assembly: GCA_964577455.1. Taxonomy (GTDB): domain Bacteria; phylum Gemmatimonadota; class Gemmatimonadetes; order Gemmatimonadales; family Gemmatimonadaceae; genus Gemmatimonas. Next base: position 14,461 of record CAZNZG010000033.1, read on the forward strand.
GTGTACAACACCCCGGGCATGTACACCGCCACCGTCACGGTGACAGACCAGCGCACGCTGTTCAGCACCGCGCAGACCACGGTGAAGGTGCTCACCTCGGCCGAGGGGCTCACCAAGGCTGCCGCGCAGGTGACGGAGCTGGGCACCATCGGCAAGCTCAATCGCGGCGTAGCCAACTCGCTGGCCGTGAAGCTCCGCAACGCCGCCGCATCGATCGATCGCAACAACCCGAAGTCGTCAGCCGGGCAGATCGGGGCACTGCTCAACGAAATCGATGCCCTCGTGAAGTCGGGCCGACTCAAGGCCGCCGATGCGGAACCCGCGGTTCTCACGTTGCAGCGCGTACTCGCGTCGCTGGCTTTCGGGCTGTAGAGGGCTGTTCCACCGAGTCTCTCGCACCGAGGGCCGGAGCGGCGGAGGGTACATCCTCCGGCCCTCCGGCCCTCTGTGCTTCAGTCAGCAGGCAATTCGCACAGCTCGAACAGGTCGTAGCCGTCCAGCCGCGTGTGCGCCGGCCCGATGAGCACACCGCCGGCACGTTCCGCAATGCGGCGCCCCACCGGCGTGGCGGCCGCCAGCAACATCGTGACCTGGAGTCCGCGCGCGCGCCACGCCGCCAGCAGTTCACGGCGGCACGCGCGCAGCGCTCGGGCCGCCGCGCGGCACCGCGGCGTGCCCGGCGCCACCACACACATGCCGGCCAGATACAACGTGACCCGGCTGCCGACCGGCAGGGCACGAAGCGCCGCGTCCGTCAGCACGGCATCGAGACCGAAATCCTCCTCCGCAATCGTCCCCGCCCGAAGCGCGGCATCCACGTGCGGCGCGAGAAACATCTGATCGGCGTACCCGAGGAATTCGCCGGTCGTGGCGTCTTCGGCGACGAAGAGTAGCGCCTCCACACCGGTCGCCCACGCGTCGAAGTGCGATTCGTCGAAGTTGGGCCCGAAGTAGTGCTGGCCGAGTGCCTCGGCAGCCGCGTGGGCTGCGCGGTCCGATACCGGTGCCGTACGGGCGCACACACCGCCGCTCTCGCTGCGGATCACGAGGTGGCGGTGTACCGGTCCACGCTGGCGCACACTGTCTGTACCGGGCACACGCCGCACTTGGGGGAGCGCGCGGAGCAGACGAGTGCGCCCAATTCCATGAGGGCCTGGTTGTGCGTCCACGTGGTCTTGCCGGTGCGCGGCAACAGCTGCTCGGCGATGTTCCACAGCTGACGCAGACCGGCACCGCTCTTGGGGTCGAGACCGGGGGCGAACACCCGGTGGAGCACACGCGCCACGTTGGTATCCACCAGCGCCGCGCGCTTTTCGTACGCGAACGATGCCACGGCGCCGGCGGTGTACGCGCCCACGCCGGGAAGCGCGCGCAGCTGTTCCGGTTCGCTGGGAATCATGCCGTCGCGGACCGTGGTCACATGCTGTGCCAGCTTGTGGAGGTTGCGCGCACGCGCGTAGTAGCCAAGCCCCTCCCACGCCTCGAGCACGCGCTGCGGCTTGGCCTTCGCCAGCACCTGGAGGTCCGGAAATCGCTCCAGAAAGCGGCGATAGAAATCCAGCACGCGCGACACCTGCGTCTGCTGCAGCATCAGCTCGGAGACGAGAATGCGGTAGGGATCGCGGGTACGGCGCCACGGAAGGTCACGCGAATGCTTGCGGAACCATGCATGAAGGCGGCGACGGAAGATCGTCGCCGCCTCGGGCGCTACCTGAATGGGATCGGGCGAGCGGGAACGACGAGCCATGGGCGGGGAAGCTAGCGCCTCCCCTAGGCCCGCTCCAGTTGCTCCAGCTTCTGTCGCGCCAACATCAGCGGCACCACGGTACCCGCGGCGCACACGATGGCCGCGATGACGAACGGCAGCACCATTTCGGATGGTTCGAAGCTGCGCCCGAAATGCTCCGCCACCACCCAGCGGGCCGCCGGGCGCCCCGCCAGAAACGCCACGGCGCCAATGAGGCCGATGGCGGTGATCATGAACAGCAGTCCGCCGAACGAGGTGGGGATCTGCGCGGCATTCTCGCTGTCGAAACGCGGATAGAAGGTGCCGTATCCCAGCGCGAGGGCCGTGAGCGGAAACACCAGCGCGGCGATCGACACCAGCGACACGATGTGCACGAACGTCTGCACGCGCAGCATCATGTTGGTGGCCCCCACCAGCACGAGTGCCAGCAACAGCAGGGGGACGGCGCCCACCCAGAACTTGGCCCAGAGCAGTTCGCGCATGGGCAGCGGGCTCGATCGCAGCAGCCACAGCGCGCGTCCTTCCAGACTCACACTCGGGAACACGAACCGCGCCGCGATCGACGCGAGCACGAAGCCCGCCAACGCGAGGTTGAGGAAGGGGATCAGATTGCGCAGCAGGACCGTGACGCCGTCGCCGTTGAGCGGCAGGTACCGCACGTTGGCCACATACACCACGAGCAGCACCGCCAGCAGCACGAGCTGCGACCACTGGGTACTGTCGCGGGCAAATACGCGCAGCTCCTTGAGTACCAGTTCGCGGCGCAGGGGTCCCAGTACGCGCAGGGCGCGGTCCAGCCACGGGCGACGCGCATTGGCCGTACCTCGCTGCGTGGCCCCCTCCTGCGCCATGCTGTAGGCCCGGCGCCAACCTCGTGCGTACAGCACATGTCCCACCGCCACCAACGCCGCGGCCACCGCCCAGAGGCGAAGTAGGGGGTGCCACGCGGCCTTGCCGCCCAGGTACTTCACCACCCCTTCGCTCACCCACTCGCTGGGCAGCCACGGCGACGATGGCGTGTCGAGTGCCGCCACGAACTGCATGAAGTTCGCGAAGCCCTCGGGGCGTGCCAACTGCTCGGGGCGTGCCGCCCGAAACAGCAGCACGAGGCCGGCGATGGCGAGCGCCGCGATCACGCTCAACAGGTCCCGCGTGCGGCGCGCAGGAAACACATTCACGAGCAGCAGCGTCACGCCGCTGCCGAGCGCCGCGGGAATGAAGAGAAAGGGGACGAACAGGGCGAGCGCGTAGGCCACGAAGTCCACGCCGCCGCCATAGGCCACACCGTAGGCACCCACGATGGGCACCAGAAGCAGCACGACCATCCAGCTGGAGTGCATCGCCGTTTCCGCCAGCCGTGCCCGGTACAGCGCGCCGCTCTCCACGGGTGCCGCGGCCAACTGATCGAGATCGCGGGCCAGAAAGAAATTCGACAGGGCCGCGATGGTATTCGACAACAGCAGGATCGAGCCGAACGACAGGAGAATCATCGCCAGCAGTTTCGACGCCAGCAGCGTGCCGATGTCCTCGGCGCTGCGGAAGTAGCGCAACAGCTTGAGCGCCAGCAGGAACGCGCCGGTCCAGAAGGCGAGGGCCACGGCGCCCACTACGACCACCCGTCGCAGATCACCCTGCTGGTGATGCCGGGTACGGTTGCGGGCCATCTGCCACTTGGGACGCAGCAGCGACCACGCACCCACGGTGTGCTCCATGGACTCACCTGTGACCGTACGGGCCTCAGGCATCGAGCACCTCGATCAACTCGCGCGCCACGCGATCACCGGTGAGCCGCAGGAAGATGTCCTCGAGCGCGTCGTCGTTCCCCGATGACGCACGCAGATCGTCCATCGTACCGCAGGCCACCAGTTCGCCGCGCTGCATGATGCCGATGCGATCGCACATCCCCTCCGCGATCTCCAGCGTGTGCGTGGACATCATGACGGTGTGCCCGCGACGGGTGTACTCGCGGAACAGATCCTTGAGGATCTTCGACGACTTGGGATCGAGCCCCACCATCGGTTCGTCCACGACGATGACGGCAGGGCGGTGCACGAACGCGCTGGCGATGATCAGCTTCTGGCGCATGCCGTGGCTGTAGCTCTCCACGAGTTCGTCGCGCCAGGGTTCGAGATCGAACAACGCGAGCAGTTCGTGCCCGCGGCGATCCACATCGGGGCCGGCCTCGCCATAGAGCCCCGCACTGAAGCGCAGGAACTCGATGCCCGTCAGCTTCTCGTAGATGAAGGGGCGGTCGGGGATGAACCCGAGTGCGCCCTTGGCCCGCACCGGATCTGCCAGAAGATCGTGGCCGGCAATGCGGATCTGCCCCGACGTGGGCTGCAGGATGCCCGCGATCATCCGCATCGTGGTGGTCTTGCCGGCGCCATTGGGGCCAAGGAAACCGAACAATTCGCCCGCAGGGACCACGAGGTCGAGCGAGCGCACTGCGGCAAAGCTGCCGAAGCGCTTGGAGAGCGATGTGATCTCGATCATGCAGGGTAGACGACCAACCGCTACCCCTTGGCAACTTCCCCGCGAACCCACTCGAGGTATGCCGGCAGGCCGTCGGTGCAGGGCAGGACCAGGAGTTCCGGAACCTGGTAGGGATGGAGTGACGGAATGTGCTCGCGCAGCAACGGCAACTGCTCGGCCGTGGTCTTGAGCAGCACCAGCGTCTCCATCGCGTCCTCCACCCGTCCCTCCCAGCGATACAGCGAACGGGCGCCGGGCAGCAGCGTCCCGCAGGCGATCAGCCGCGCGTCGAGGAGCGCGCTGACGAACGCACCCGCGTCGGCGGCGGGGGGCAGGGAGGTCATGGCGACCACCACGGTGGGCGGGGTTGTTTCCATCTCCGGGTCCTCGCAGCTTCAGTGACTATGGCCGAACCGACGAATCCGTCACCCGGGGCAGCGTCCACCGACGTTGCCGGGCAGTCCGATGCGCTCGTGGTGCGTGGCGCGCGCGAGCACAACCTCCGCAACATCAGCGTCACCATCCCGCGCGACAAGCTGACGGTGATAACGGGGCTGTCCGGGTCGGGCAAATCGTCGCTCGCCTTCGATACGATCTACGCCGAGGGGCAGCGGCGCTACGTGGAGTCGCTGTCGGCCTATGCGCGACAGTTCCTCGGCCTGATGGAAAAACCCGACGTGGATGCCATCGAGGGGCTTTCGCCGGCCATCTCGATCGAGCAGAAGTCGGCAGGACAGAACCCGCGCTCGACCGTGGGGACGGTCACTGAAATCTACGATTATCTGCGCCTGCTCTATGCGCGCACCGGCACGCCGCACTGCCCCAGCTGTGGGCGTGCCGTGCAGCGCCAGAGCCCCACGCAGATCGCCGAGCAGGTGCTGGCCTGGCCCGAGGGCACGCGGCTGGAGATCCGCGCCCCGCTCGTGCAGGAGCGCAAGGGAGAGTTCCGCGAACTCTTCGAGGGCGCACGCAAACAGGGCTTCGTGCGCGCCGTCGTGGACGGCGAGATGATCGAGCTCGCCGATCCCCCCAAACTCAATCGCCGGCTCAATCACTCGATCTCGGTGGTAGTGGACCGGCTCGTCGTGCGCGCCGAAGATCGCGGGCGCATCACTGACTCCGTCGAGACGGCCTTGCGCCTCGCCGAAGGGCTCGCCGAAGTGGTGCGCTACGACGGCGCCGACGCCATCACCGAGATGTTCTCGGAGCGCTACGGCTGCCCCAACTGCGGCATCAGCATGCCGGAGCTCGAGCCACGCCACTTCTCGTTCAATTCGCCGTTCGGCGCCTGCGAGATGTGCAGCGGACTGGGCACCACGCGCAGTGTGAGCGAGGAGCTCGTTCTGGGAGATCCGAGCATCTCCATCCTCGAGGGCGTGATCCTGCCGTGGGGCGAGCCGGACGGCTACCTGCGCAAGGTGATTCTCCCCGGCCTGGCCAAGCATCTGGGCTTCGACCTCAACGCGCCGTGGGGAAAGATCCCCGCCACGGTGCGTCAGCAACTGCTCTACGGCATGGGCGATGTCACACCGCGCGCGCGCAAGGCAGTGAAGAAGGCCGTGAAGGGCGCGGCGGCCAAGAGTGCGGCCAAGACCGCCGAGACCGCGTGGGAGGGGATCGTGGCGCACGTGCAGCGCCGCTACGACGAGAGCAGCTCCGATGGGGTACGCCTCGAGCTCGACGCCTACATGGTGGCCGCCCCCTGTCCGTCGTGCGCCGGTCAGCGACTCCGGCCCGAGTCGCTCGCCGTGACCGTGCACGGTCGCAACATCGGCGAGGTGGTGGAGCAGAGTGTGGCCGATGCTCTCGCGTTCTTCGACACGGTGCCTGTGCGCAGCGCCGGTCATCCGGGGCTCGATCCAGGCATCGCCGGACCGATCCTCAAGGAGGTGCGCGAGCGGTTGCGCTTCCTCGTCGACGTCGGGCTCGACTATCTCACCCTCAATCGCAGCGCCGAGTCGCTGTCTGGTGGCGAGGCACAGCGCATTCGCCTGGCCACGCAGATCGGGTCGCGGCTCGTGGGGGTGCTCTACATTCTCGATGAGCCCAGCATCGGGCTGCATCAGCGCGACAACGGCCGACTGCTGAACACGCTCAGGCAGCTACGGGATCTCGGCAACACCGTCATCGTGGTCGAGCACGATGAAGAGACCATTCGTGACGCGGATTATCTGATCGATCTCGGTCCGGGCGCGGGGAAGCACGGTGGCGAAGTCATCGCGGCCGGATCGGTGAACGATGTGATGCACACGCCGGCCTCGATCACCGGCGCGTACCTGCGTGGTACACGCTCCATTCAGGTGCCGGTGAAGCGCCGCCAGCCGGATGCGGCACGCACCCTCAAGGTGCACGGGGCGCGCGAGCACAACCTCAAGGACGTGAGTGCGGAGTTCCCGCTCGGCATGTTCGTGGCCGTCACCGGTGTATCCGGTTCCGGCAAGTCCACGCTGGTCACCGACATCCTGCAGAAGTCGCTGTCACGGCACTTCTTCCGGGCGCGGGTGATCCCCGGCGCGCACTCGCGCATCACCGGGCTCGAACACCTCGACAAGATCATCGACATCGATCAGAGCCCGATCGGTCGCACGCCGCGATCCAACCCCGCCACGTACACCGGAATCTTCACCCCCGTGCGTGAGCTGTTCGCGGAATTGCCCGAAGCCAAGATCCGAGGCTATGGGCCAGGGCGCTTCTCCTTCAATGTGAAGGGCGGTCGCTGCGAGGCCTGTCAGGGAGATGGGCTCGTGAAGATCGAGATGCACTTCCTCCCCGACGTGTTCGTGCCCTGCGATGTGTGCAAGGGCAAGCGCTTCAATCGCGAAACGCTCGAGGTGCGGTTCCGCGGTCTCAGCATCGCGGACGTGCTCGATCTCACCGTGGAGGATGCCTGCGGCGTATTCGAGAATCAGCCACGCATCCTGCAGAAACTGGAAACGCTGCGCGATGTGGGGCTCGGATACATTCACCTCGGTCAGAGCGCCACGACCCTGTCCGGTGGTGAGGCGCAGCGCGTGAAGCTCGCGACCGAACTCTCCAAGCGCGATACCGGTCGCACGCTGTACATCCTCGACGAGCCCACGACGGGGCTGCACTTCGAGGACGTGCGTGTGCTGCTCGACGTACTGCACAAGCTCGTCGACCGCGGCAATAC
>CAZNZG010000034.1:0-16369 GCA_964577455.1 uncultured Gemmatimonas sp.
GCTCGACTGCGGATCGGCGGCATCGATGAGCAGTTGCGCCACACCGGTGTGACCGCCGCGGATGTTGCGCTGATAGTCCGGCGGAATGACCAGCGCCACCCGCGCGGCGCCGCGTTCGATCCAGCGCCTGGCCGCAGCACGATCGGGGACGCTCGCGCGGATGGTGAAGTTGTCGGTGTTCTGCAGCACCTGCACCAGCGCCCGACTCTCACTCGTGCGCGACTCGTCCACCACCACCGTCGGCAGCTTCCGCACGTCGGTCTGGATGGCGTACCCGAACAGCACCAGTTGGATGGCCGGCAGGCCGGTCATCAGCGCAAAGGTGAGGCGATCGCGCCGCAGCTGAAGAAACTCCTTCCACAGCATCGGCCACACGGTCCAGCGACGCACCGCGCTCATCACGCCACTCACGATCGGCCCGCTGCGGCATGCATCGCCGCTTCGTCGCGCTGCTGAAGCATCACGAACACATCCTCCACCGTGCGCGCACCGAACTGGTGCACGACCTCCGCCGGTGTGCCGATGCCGATCAGATGTCCGCGTGAGAGAAACGCGAGACGCTGACAGCGCTCGGCTTCGTCCATGTAGTGCGTCGTCACCAGCACGGTCGTACCCTGCTGCGCCAGCTCGTAGATCGTTTCCCAGAAGGTCCGACGCGCCGCGGGGTCCACGCCGGCCGTGGGTTCGTCGAGGAACACGAGGTCGGGGCGATGTGCCGTCGCACAGGCGAGGGCGAGCCGTTGCTTCCAGCCGCCGCTCAACGTTCCCGCCCGCTGATCGAGCCGCTCCACCAGTCGCAGCGCTTCCGTGTGCTCGGCCAGCCGCTCGTCGCGTTCGCGCCCCACCAGCCCGTACACCGAGGCATAGAAGCGGAGATTCTCCCGCACGGTGAGCTCGTCGTACAGCCCGTACCGCTGCGACATGTAGCCGATGCGACGGCGGACCTGCTCGGACTGCGTCGTGATGTCGTAGCCCGCCACCTCGGCGGTGCCGCTCGTGGGTAGCACGAGGCCGCACAGCATGCGGATGGTCGTGGTCTTGCCCGACCCGTTGGGGCCAAGGAGCCCGAAGACCTCCCCGCGAGGGATCTCGAGGTCGAGCGCCTGAACCGCGACGAGGTCGCCGAAGCGCTTGTGCAGCGCATGCGTGCGCACGACGGGAGCCGCAGTCATCGTCACCGCGCCGTCGGCACTGTTGGCGATGTCGCCGCGGGCAGGGTGACCGTGATGGGAACGCCGGCCCGCAGCCGTCCGCGATCATCGGTGAATTCCACGCGGACGCCGAACAGCAGGTCCTCTCGCTCCTGCTCGGTCAGCGCCACGCGCGGCGTGAACTCGGCTTTGGTGGCGATCGCCGTGACACGCCCGCGGAACGTGGTGGTATCGTCGTCCAGATGCGCCACGAGGGTATCACCGGACCGGATGCGCGGCAGCAGGGCCGGCGACACATAGATCCGAGCCCACGGACGAGACGGTTGCGCCACCGTGATCGCGCTCTGCCCGGCCGCGACCACCTCGCCCGGCTCCACGTTCCGGCTCGACACGACGCCATCCACCGGCGACACCAGCACGAGGTCGCTGGCCGTGGCCCGCCACCCCTCGACCACCGCCGCCGCCCCACGCGCCTCCGCCTGAGCAGCCGCCCGTCGTTCGGACGGGGCCCCGTCGCGAATCAAACGAAGCGCCTCGGCGGCAGCCGCCCGACGGCCTGCCGTGACACGAGCCGCCGCACGGGCAGCATCCACCGCGGCACGGCTCACATCGCCGTTCATGGCCAGTGGCTCCAATCGGGCCAGATCGGCGGCCGCCCGTTCGGCATCCGCGGTCGCGGCGGCGAGTTCCGCTTCCGCCCTGGCGATCTCGGCTGGCCGCGAACCCCGCGACAGTTCACGGGCCGCCTCGGCAGCGGCCGACGCCCGGGCATCCGCCTGGGCCATGCTCGCCGTGAGCGTGGGGGTCCCGAAAACGGCGAGGGTGTCCCCCACCCGGACCAGGTCGCCCTCCTGCACCAGCACGCGCACCGCGCGAGCCACCTGCAGCGGTCCCACATCCACCTCGACCATCTCCAGCGTCCCCACGGCCGTCGTCGGCCCCTCAGCCGTACGGCAGGCCGCAAGCGACATGAGCGCCGCCAGCGCGGCGCACTGCATACGCGTCATCATGAGGGCAATGAAGCACGTGGGACCGGACGACGGCAAATGGGCGTTCCCCTACAGCGGGGGGCATGTCGCCCCCCAGACCCGCTAGCTTTCAAGGCTATGTCCGAATCCACCGACGGCCTGCCACCGGCGCTCGCCCGCACCCTGCGTCAATTCCGCATGCTCGAACGCGAGGACAAGATGCAGGCCCTGCTCTCCTGGTCGAAAAAGCTCGAACCGCTGCCCGAGCGGTTCGCGGCGCTCGACCGCGCCGACTTCACGGTGCCGGAGTGCCAGACCCGCGTCGACATCTTTCCCGAGGTCCGCGACGATGGCACGATGCACTTCTATGCCGACGTGAACGCGCGACAGTCCCCGACCGTCGCGGCGGTCCTCGCCATCACGTTCGCCGGCGTGAACGACCAGCCCCCGGCCACCACGCTCGCGCTCCCCACCGACTTCGTGCGCCTGCTCATGCAGGACATCGGGCTCGGCGCGCGGGAGAGTGGGCTCAACGCCATGATCGCCCGGCTCAAGCGGTACGCCGCAGCGGCGTGAATCCGCTGCACTCCTTCGCCCCTCACCAACACAGCCAATGCCCATCACCATCACTGTCCGCAAGAACGGCTCGCTTGGCATCAACGCCGAAGATGCCGCCCAGATCGTGCTCGTCGACTCCGACGGCAACGTGATTCCGCCGCGTGCCGAAGGGCGTCCCATGTCGCTCTGCCGCTGCGGCCACTCCGCCATCAAGCCGTTCTGCGATGGCGCGCACAAGGCCCACGGCTTCATCGATCCTGCCGATCCGATGGACAATCCCGCGCTGCCGCAGGGCTGAGGACACGCGATGCTGGGTACGGTGCTGAACTGGTGGGCGTGGGTGGAGACGGTCCTCACGGTGATCCTCGGGACACCCGTGGTGGCCGTGGTCTTCCTCTTCACGGCCCCATTCGACAAGGGACGCTACGCCGCGGGACGCATGTTCCGCATCGTGGGCGTCACGGCCATGCGACTCAACGGACTCTGGCGGTTCCGTGTTCGTGGCCACCTCACCGACCCGCGTCGCCCCTATGTGGTGGTCGCCAACCACGAGTCGTACGCCGACGTGTTCCTCATCAGCTGCTTCCCGTGGGAGATGAAGTGGCTGAGCAAGGACACGATGTTCAAGATCCCCTGCATGGGCTGGATGATGCAGATGGCCGGTGACATCAGGCTCGTGCGCGGCGACCGCGACAGCACGCTCAACGCGATCGCGCAGTGCCGCGACCGCCTCGCCAAGAAGGTGAGCGTGATGATCTTCCCCGAAGGCACCCGCTCCAAGACGCAGGAGATGCTGCCGTTCAAGGACGGGGCGTTCCGGCTCGCCATCGAGTGCCAGACGCCGATCCTCCCCATCGCCGTGGCCGGCACCCGTAACGCCATGGCCAAGGGCACGTTCCGCTTCCTGCGCGCCAACGCGCTGGCACAGGTGCTCGAGCCGATCGATACGACCGGTATGACGCTCGACGACGTGGGTCGGCTCAAGGCGATGGCGCGCGAGCGCATCGAGGCTGGGCGTCGAGCCCTGGCGGCCGAGTTGGGTATTGCGATGCCGCCGGTGAAGACGGAGGCGGCGGCCGCGGAGTGATCGACAGCCCCCCCAGTTCCGAAGACGCGCTCGACGCCCGTCTGGACGCCCCGGACGAGGAAACCGTCGCCGCCCTCGAGCAGCTTGATGGTGACGTGCTCATTCTCGGTGCCGGCGGCAAGATGGGACCGAGTCTCGCACGAATGGCCCGCCGCGCCATGGGCGACCGGTCGCGGCGAGTGATCGCCGTCTCGCGCTTCAGCGACGCCGCCGCCGCGGCACAGCTCGAGGCTCATGGCGTGGAGGTCTGTCGCGCCGACCTCGCCGATCCTCGTGCGGTGGCCGCGCTTCCCGACGCCGCCAACGTGGTGTGGATGGCTGGACAGAAGTTCGGCACCGCCGGCGACCCGGTGGGGACATGGACCCACAACGTCGTGGCGAGTGTGCATGCCGCCGAGCGCTACGCCGGTGCGCGCATCGTGTGCTTCTCCACCGGCAACGTATACGGGCGCAGTGCTGTCGCGGGCGGGGGGTCGCTCGAAGGCGACGCGCTGGTGCCCGATGGCGAGTACGCCGCCAGCACGATCGGGCGTGAACGCGTGTTCGAGAGTATCGCACGACGCACCGGTTCGCCCCTGCTGCTCTACCGGCTCTTCTACGCCTGCGACCTGCGTTACGGCGTGGTGACCGAAATCGCCCGTCGCGTGCTCGAAGGCGAGCCGGTAGACGTGACCACGGGCTGGGTGAACGTGATCTGGCAGGGCGACGCCAATCGCCTCGCGCTCCGCAGCCTGCTGGTCGCCAACACACCCGCGCTGGCGCTCAACGTCACCGGCCCCATGGTGCGCGTGCGCGAGCTGGCCGAACGTATTGGCGTTCATGCCGGGGTGAGACCGCAGTTCACCGGTGACGAGCAACCCGATGCGCTCATCGGCAATGTCGATCGGCTGGCGGAGTATCTCCCGTACGCGCCGCTGCCGCTCGATACGCTGTGCGCCTGGGCGGCGGCATGGATTCGTCAGGGCGGACGCCTCCTGAGCAAACCCACGAAGTTCGAGGTTCGCGATGGCCGCTTCTGAGATGACCGCGTTCAACGTGCGTGCGCACCTGCAGGCGGGGCAGGTGATTCCCGCGCATCCGCTGGCGCTCTCCCCCGTGCGCACGCTCGACGAGCAGCATCAGCGAGCACTCACGCGCTATTACGTGGCATCGGGTGCGGGTGGCATGGCGGTGGGGGTCCACACCACAGGGTTCCCCATCCACGACGCCAAGATCGGTCTCTACCGTCCCGTGCTGGAACTGGCCGCCGAAACGGCCAGCGCGTCGCTCGCCGCATCGTCGCGCCCCTTCGTGCGTGTGGCCGGGCTGATCGGTGACACCGCACAGGCGTTGCGCGAGGCGCAGATCGCACAGGCCCTGGGCTATCACTGCGGCCTGCTGTCGCTTGGGGCCTGGCGCGACGCGAACGACGACGCCATTCTCGCGCATTGCCGACGGGTGGCCGATGCCATTCCGCTGTTCGGGTTCTACCTGCAGCCGGCCGTAGGCGGGCGACGGCTTGGCTATGGCTTCTGGCGTGAGTTCGCCGAGATCGCCAACGTGGTGGCGATCAAGGTGGCCCCGTTCGATCGGTATGCCACGCTCGACGTGGTGCGTGCCCTCGCCGACGCCGGCCGCGACGACATCGCGCTGTATACGGGGAACGACGATGCGATCGTACCGGACCTCGTGACCGACATTCCGGTCACGAGCGGCGGCCGTGCCTACACGCGTCACTTCGTGGGTGGACTCCTTGGCCAGTGGGCCGTGTGGACCCATCGCGCGGTACAGATGCTCGACGAGATCAAGGCGTGGCGCGCGAGTGGCACCGATCAGATCCCGCGAGCATGGCTCACCCGCGGCGCCGCGCTGACCATGGCCAACGCCGTGATCTTCGATGCCGCCAACGGGTATGCCGGCTGCCTGCCCGGCATTCTCGAGATCCTGCGCCTGCAAGGGCTGGTACGCGGTACGTGGACCTTCGATACCCACGAGCGACTGTCGCCGGGACAGGCGGAAATGCTGGCGCGATTGTCGTCGCAGTACCCCGAACTGACCGACGATGCCTTCGTGACGGCACACCGCGAGGCGTGGCTGCGCTAGCCGTTCATGGCCTCGAGCGGTCCATAGGCTCCGCGTTCACTCCGTGACCCATCCGCGTGCTCCGTGGTGCCGTTGCGGAGATAGCCAAGCAGTTGCGATCAGATGAGCGATCAGCCTTGTGTGGCAGCTCGCACGTGGCAGTTCGCCTGTAGCGTCTCAGGCGGGCAGCAACCGCGCGTGCCAGCTCTCGCGCGCCGGTATTTCGAAGGCACGGCGCCACGCACCGGCGGTGATGATCGCGGTGTCGAACACCAGCGTCTCGCTGGTCACGGTGCCGTTGGCTGCAAGCGCACGAAAGGCCGGACGAGCGACAGACTGTACCGTCCCCGACGCATCGCGCCAGAACACGGAGCCGTTACCCACCAGCGACGTGCCGATCACCCCTTCGAGGGCGCGCAGCGCGCTGAACATCGCGTCGATAGAGCACCCCGAGGCATCGGTCGCGACCTCGTCCACGCCAATGGCGAGAAAGCGGTCGTCGCGCCAGTCGCGGGCACAGACGAGCGGGGCGCCATGCGCTCGCCATCCATCGAGCTCGCGATCGACCCGCTCAAGCAACGACTGCGCGGCGGCTCCCGTGACGGAAGTCGCCGCGCTGAAGACCCACAGGCGCGCCGTGTCGGGCAGCGATTGAAAAGAAACAAGCGGCATAGCCGAACGATAATGGAGCCCGTGAGTTACGGGTACGTCCGCATTGCATAGCGGATGAAGTTCAGCGATTCCGGCGTATCAAGGCGCCACGACCAACTCGTGGCTCGGCAGTGCATGTCTCCCGTGGTCACAATCGCCATGATCACATCGCGATATCCATCGCGGTCGAGCACCTTCGGTCCACCTGAATCGCCATAGCAGTCACCGCCGAGCCCGGTGGCGGCCGTGTTCAACAGCAGTCCGAGGCTGCCTTGGGTGAGCGACATGAATGGTGACATCGAGACGCGCCGCTGGCCGCTGTACCAACGGGACGGGGGCCCAAAGTGGTAGGCGATTAGCCCGTAACCGATGTTGTAGAATTGGGCGCCGCGCAGGCCGCCGCGCTCCTGCAACTCGCCAAGCAGGCCTGGCGTCGGGAGACGCAAGATTGGCCGTGTTGGAGTGTCTTCGTTGTCCTCGAGCACGACGACCGCAAGGTCGTTCAAGGGCATCGCGCCAAGGCCATTCAGCGGACGAGCACCAGGATGCACCAGCACCTCGCGCACCGCAATCCGTGTCCCCACTCGGCTGAACGTCTGGTCGAAGGAAACGGCCAGGTTCTCCTTCGGTCGGATAATGCAATGCGCTGCCGTCAGGAAATGGCGTGGCGAGATGAGCGTTCCAGTGCACGACGGACCGGCGAAGAGCCCATCACCATCTCCATCGATGAGGAGCATACCGACCGGCGACCATTCATTGCGTTCGTCAGGTACGCCGTAGGAGATCCGGCGCGCCTGACTGTCCGTTACGGTGGGTAATGGAGCGACCGGCGAGTCGGCGCATCCCCCGACAAGGAGGAGCGCCGACAGAACGATTCCGACATTACGATGCATGTTTCACTCACAGGACGGGAAGTTGGAGCGACGGGATACGGTCTCGCCGCACGGCACCGACAACCTCATGCCTGTGATCCAATTTTCCTCATTACGGATTTTTCACAGTCCCCGGCAGCTGCATCATGGGCATCGCCCCACCGGTCACCTGCGGCATCTGCCCGTTCCACCGCTTGGCCATCTCGTACTGCACCAGCGTGTTGGTGATGCTGCGTGACAGCAGGTCGTTGGCCTTGGCCTGCGCCTCGGCTTCGGTGAGGATCGCCTTGGCACGCCCCGCCGCCTTGATGCTGTCGCCCTGCGCCTGGAAGGTGTTCTTCTGCAACTCGTTCTGTGCCGTGAGCGCCTGCTGCTGCATCACGTTCTTCAGGCTGATGGCGTCCATCACCGCCTTCGGCGCAC
Organism: uncultured Gemmatimonas sp.; assembly: GCA_964577455.1. Taxonomy (GTDB): domain Bacteria; phylum Gemmatimonadota; class Gemmatimonadetes; order Gemmatimonadales; family Gemmatimonadaceae; genus Gemmatimonas. The sequence goes on from CAZNZG010000034.1 coordinate 7,772, forward strand.
GGAACTCGTTGAGCGTGAACTGCTTCACCTGAATGCCGTACGGATCGAGGCGCTTCTGCAGCTGCGCCTGCGTACGGGTCACCACCTCGGCCTTCTTGGGACCGAGAATGGCCGCGATTTCCTCGTTGCCCACCACCTCCTGCAGCGACTGGCGGATCGCCTGCTTTATGAAGCCATGCGCAATGGTCTGCACATCGGTGCGGAAGGTCTGATACAGCGCCGGCACGCGGGCCCCATCGAGCTCGAACGACATCGAGACGTCGAGCGACAACGGCTGCCCTTCCACCGAGTTCACGTTGATTTCATCGTTGCGGGCACTCCCATCATCCTCAGCGCGCGTGAGCACCAGCGTCTGCATGAACGTGGGGTATTCCTGAATGGCCGTGAACAGCGGATTGCGGAAGTGGAAACCCGGGCCGAGCGGCTTGGGCTCCACACCACCGCCGGCACGGTTGATCACGATGCCAACGTGTCCGGGCTCGATGTACGTAATCGTGGGACGCAGCAGCAGGATGGCCGCGACCAGAGCAGCTGCGGCAATGCCGAGGCGCTTGTACGTACCGCCGCCGCTGCCACCGCCGTTGCTCTGCAGCGAATTGCGCATGGAATTGCCGAGAGAGCTGCGGAGACCTTCGAGCGTTTCGTCAATCGAGGTGGCCATGGATGGCTTCCTTGTAGCAATGAGGACAGAGCGGTTCACCGGTGGGCAGTCGCACGAGATCCTCTTCGCGCTGCAGCCCGTGGATGGGGCAAGTGAGTTCGGCCTGCTTGTCGATACGCTTGCGATTGGCCGACTGCCGAAGTCGACGGCCAACAGGGGTGATGCCAAGCGCCGTAACGAAAAGCGCCCCCACCACCGCCAGCAGGGCGACGAAGAGGACACTCTCTAGGATGATCACGTTCATGTGTACTGAACCTACGAGCCGGCGCACCAAAAGTGTCAAAGTGCCACGCCCAGCACGAAAACAATCGATTTCCGGCAACTTGAAATCACGAGAAGAACACCCCTATCTCATTATATCACAGAGAGATACGTGATGTTCCCGAGGTCAGCAGCCGACCAGCCTACGCGGCTTACCGCTGCGCTTCACCGAGCTCGAAGCGCAGCATCTGCTCGAGGGTGGGGAACCGCCACGCGAAGCCGGCGCGCTGCAGCATCGTGGGCACCACGCGCTGACTGGCAAGCACCGTCGACTCGGCCATTTCGCTCCCCAGCGCGAGCTTGAGGGCGAAGGCCGGCGCCGCAGCAAAGGCCGGACGCGAGAGCACATGCGCGAGGACCCGGGTAAACTCCGCGTTGGTCACCGGTTCCGGCGCCACGAGATTGACGGGGCCGCGGATGTCGTGGCGCATGAGGCAGAAATGCATCGCGCCAATGTGGTCATCGAGCGCGATCGGGCTCGTCCACTGCGTACCGGAGCCGAGGGTACCGCCAAGGCCCAGCTTGAAGAGGGGCGCCTGCTTGGCGAGCGCGCCGCCAGCCGCGCCCTGCACGATGCCGGTTCGCAGGTGCACCACGCGAATGCCGGCGCGTTCGGCGGGGGCCGTGGCGCCTTCCCATGCCTTCCCGACCTCGGCGAGATAATCCGTGCCGAAGGCACTCTGCTCGTCGAGCAGTTCGTCGCCGCGGGAACCGTAGACACCGATCGCCGATCCACTGAGCAGCACCGCGGGCTTGCGTGTGAGCTGCGCCAGCGTGTGTGAGAGCAGCGATGTGCCTTCCACGCGGCTGTCGCGAATGGCCCGCCGGTGGTCCGGCGTCCAGCGTTCGGCGATGGAAGCGCCTGCAAGATGGATCACCGCATCGATCCCTTCGAGCGCCCGCGGATCGAGCTGCCCCCGATGCGGATCCCACGACACATCGATCACACCGGGGCGCACGTCGCCACGGCCGATGCGCACAACCTCATGGCCGCCGGTGCCGAGAAACGCCGCCAGCTGCGACCCGATGAAGCCACTGGCGCCCGTGATGGCCACACGCAGCCGCGGACGGTCCGCGAAGGCGGCGTGTCGTTCGAGGTCGCCGACGGTCACGGCATGCCGGTACGCGAAAACGCGGGCGAGGGTACTGCGCGCGAAGCCACCACCCACGGCATTGCCGAGGCCGCCGAGCGGCAACTCGTACACGATGTGGTCGTCGAGCACACTGGCCGATGGGCCATCGGCTTCGAAGCCATGGGTGTGGACCCACGAGGTGAACGGCCCCTCGAGCAACACGTCGCGAAACTGACGATTCTCGATGTAGTCGCGATGCTCGAGCTTCCATGTTGTGGGCACCGGACCGGCGTGCACGCGCAGCTCCACGCGCGCACCATCGCGGATGCCCCCCACATGCGACACGACCTCGGGACGATCCCACGGCGGTGACAGCCGCAGAAACGCTCCGGCCCGCTCGTGCCAGGCAAACAGGGTCTCCACCGGCACGGGCACACGAACACGCTGACGAAACTCGGGCATTGCTTCCTCGTTACCAGCCGCCTGCGTCCTCGAGATCGAGGACGCGCCAGCAATACCAACTCGCAACGCTTGCCCACGGACGCCAGTTCCGCGCGATCTTCACGAGACGCGCCGCGTCGGGGAGCACCCGGGTGCGGTAGATGCGCTGCGCCCCCTTGCGTACGCCGAGGTCGAGCACGGGCAGCACATCGGGACGCCCGAGCCGAAACATCAGGAACATCTGGGCCGTCCATGGACCGATGCCGCGCACCTGAACGAGCGCATCGATGACCTCCTGATCGGACAGGCGGTCGAGCGCATGCAGCGGCAACCGCTCGTCGACCACATGCTGCGCGAGATCGCGCACCGCGCGCACTTTGGCCGTGGAGAGCCCGCAGGCGCGCAGCGATTCCTCGGGCAGTGCCAGCACGGCGTGCGGGTCCGGGGCCTGCGGGTCGCATGAGAGGAGCGAGGCGAAGCGCCCATGGATGGTCGCCGCCGCCGTGCCGGACAGCTGCTGGTAGATGATGTTCCGCGCGAGATGCCCGAAGTGTGTGCCTTCGTGGCGCGGCAACAGGGTACAGGGGCCGACGCGTTCGATGACGGCCCCCATGCGCGGATCGCGCGCCGCCAACGCAGCCTGCGCCACCGCGATCTGCGCCTCGTCGAGGCGCGTACAGGACAAGCTGACGGCGCGCTCCACCGCCGCGCTACATCGTGGCGGAGAACATGATATGCGCCTTGGGGGTACCGGGGAGCATGAGCCACGGCTTCGTGTCCGACGGCGTGGTGCTGAGCCCCGTGCTCGCGGCCGTGGCAAAAGGCACGTACACGACGAAGAGCGCCCGTCCGTTCTTCACACTGTTGGTTGCCGCATCGTAGCTGCCCTTGGGCGCGAAGATCTGATACAGCGCGGCCGGCTGTGTGGGCATCTTGAGCTTCCCCGACTTCACCTCGGCGAAACGAACCGTATCCACCTGAGCACCCTTCACACCTTCCGCGCGGAGCGATCGCCCACGCGCCATGAAGGGCTCCATCGTGTCGGCATAGCAAGACACATGGAACTGCTCTTCGGCCGGATCGTCCGCAAGGCAGAGCATCCCGTTCTTCACCGGCTTGAGGAGCTCCAGCTTGCCGGCGGTGCGATACCCCATCACCCCGGCCCCCTCCCGCATCTCCTTCGGCAGCGCGAGAACGGCCGATGTGGTCTGTTCGGCAACCGAAGGGAGGGTCTGACCCTCCAGTCCTGCCGCCATGGTGACGAGACTCACCGAGACAAACATGAGAGCATTGGCATATCTCACCGGCTGATCCTCCATGAAGTGATTTCCATAAACCGGTTTTGTGCCTGACCGGATGTTCATCTCCGGCGCACCCGAGAACCATCGCGCGCACCGGTGCACGCTGCATATTCTACGGCTGATATGTCCTCTCCCACAAATGCGGCGGTGAACGAGCCGCTCGTGAACTTCGCCCGCAAGGTGTCGCACGACCTGAACAACTTCTCCACGGTCGTCCGAACCTACAGCGAACTGCTGCTGTCCGATCTCCCGCAGGACTCTCCCACGTATGCCGACGTGGCGGAAATTCAGCGTGCGGCGGAGAGCATGGTGCAATACGTCCAGCGCGTCACCAGGTTTTCGCGCGCGGGAAACATCAAGCGCACCACCGTCAGCGTCGATGCCGCCGTCCAGGACGCGCTCGACCTGTTCGCGACGCGCGTTCCGTCGCGGGCCATCGTGCGAGAGGGGACCACGGGTGCTTCGGTCCACACTGATGCCCTCTGGCTGCGCGACATGGTGGTGGAGCTGCTGGAGAACGCCCATGAGGCCGCGCCACCGGGGACCGCGGTGCGGGTGCACGCACACGCCGCCGATGGACAGGTGGCCATCTCCGTCGAAGACGAAGGGCCGGGGTTCGCCGATGTGGTTCGCGACACGGCGTGCGAGCCGCTGGTGACCACGAAGAACGGCCTCCGCGGCGCGGGAATGGGGCTGAGTCTCGCTTCGGCCTTCGCGGCGGCCATGGCCGGCTCGCTCGTGATCGAACGGACCGCCTCGCACACGCGCGTCACGCTTCAGCTACCGGTCATCGCCTGACCTGACCGTCGTTCTCGCTTGCAAAACGCGCACCGTCGGATCATCCGGTGGTGCGCTTGTGCATTGCGACATGATGATGACGGTGCGTGCGATCAGGCCGGCATGCCTGCCTGGATGTGGTGCAGGAGCGTATCGGCGATGCGATCGAGTGGCAGTACATCCACCGCCGCGCCCAGCTTCACCGCTTCGCGCGGCATGCCGTACACCACGCAGGTATCCTCGTTCTGCGCGACCGTGTAGGCACCGGCCTCACGCATGGCAAGCATCCCCTTGGCACCATCGGCCCCCATACCGGTCAGCAGCGCGCCAACGGCATTCCGTCCGGCGCTGCGTGCCACGCTCTGAAAGAGCACGTCCACCGCGGGACGCTGGTGGTGCACCTTGGGGCCATCCTTCACGCGAGCCACCCATCGGGCGCCACTGGCCTGCAGCACCAGATGCTTGCCGCCGGGGGCGACGAGCGCGAGGCCGGGGACCACATAGTCACCGTCCCGTGCTTCCTGCACCCGCATCGCGCAAACGCTGTCGAGCCGCTTGGCGAACGACAGGGTGAAGTGCTCGGGCATGTGCTGCACGATGACCGTGCCGGGGGCATCCACAGGGAAGCGTCGCAACACCTGCTCGAGCGCCTGGGTGCCGCCGGTCGACGCGCCGAGCGCGATGATCTTGTTGGTGGCGTTGAGCGAGGCGATGCCCTGACGGACGGCCGCGGGTGGCTCGGCGGGTTCGGCGCGCTTGACCACGCGCGCATGCGACGCCGCGCGTACGGCGCGCACCAGTTCGTCGGCCACATCGCCCGCCGCCAGCGACGAGCCGGGCTTGGCGATCACGTCGACGGCCCCGAGCGCCAGCGCACGGAGCGCCGTCTCGCTGTTCTGCGGCGTGAGCGAGCTGCACACCACCACCGGCAGCGGGAAGTGCCGCATGAGCTTGCCCAGGAACGACAGGCCGTCCATACGGGGCATTTCGATGTCGAGCGTGATCACGTCGGGACGCAGCTGCGCAATGCGCTCGCGCGCCACGTACGGATCGGTGGCGGTGCCCACGACCTCGATATCGCTGTGCTTCGACAGCGCGTCGGTGAGGATGCGGCGCACGAGCGCCGAATCGTCCACGACCAACACGCGGATGACCCCGGGCTTGCGCGGGGCGGGCGATCCGCCGGCGAGCGGCGTAGGGGTCAGCACAGACGTCACGGAATGCTCGGGTGGCTCAGGCGGCGCGCGGTGCGCCGTCGAACAGGAACAGGGTGGCCTCGGCACGACCGTCTTCCACGCCCACCTGGATCTTCGCTTCGTACTTGTCCGTGTCCCGGTGCAGCATTTCGCCCTCCGCGTGCACGCGTGGCGCAGCAAGGTTGAAGATCTTGTCGGCACCGGCAATGAGCGGCAGCACGTGTCCGCAGATCACGTTGCCGATCTCGCCAAGGGCATCGCGCTGCAGCGGCAACTGCTGCGACTCTTCCGCCCCCAGCATGTTGGCCGCAATCGCCGGCAGAATGCATCCCGATGCGCGCACGACCAGCCGACCGTTCAGCGGACCACGGAAGTCCACCGAAACCGCCACGTCGAGCGGTGCAGCCGCCTGCTCCGGCGACAGCTCCGTCTCGGGGAAGAGGAACGCGAGTTCCTCAAAAGTCGCCGTCGTCGCCTGCGACAGGGACCGGACCGTAGTACTCGACATCAGTGACTCCAGTGACACGCAGAATGGTGTCGCGCAGGGTTTCCGGCGCGAACGGCTTGCGAACGATGGATGCGCCCAGGTCGGTCAGCACCTGCAGTCGCGCTTCACTCCCTTCCGTCGACACGACGATCACGGGGAGGTTTTCGGTCTCCGGGTTGGCTCGGACACGCCGCAGCATCTCCTCCCCATTCATCACCGGCATGTTGATGTCCAGCAGCAGCAGGTCCACCCACTGCTCCTGCAGGACGAACAGTCCCTGCTCGCCGTTTCCGGCCTCGAGGACCGTTCCCAGCGGCAGACCGCTCATCTTGAGGGTACGCACGACCATCTGCCGCATGACGGCGCTGTCGTCGACCACAAGAACGTTGAAGGCCATAGGTCAGTCCGCTCTCAAAGCTTGCTTTCGGCGCCGTTGATCTTGAGCGTGACCTCGCCACTGGTCACGTCCACCCACATGGTCCGCGATGTCTGCACGCCACCGGTGTCGTGCGCGTGCACCATCACGCCATTCTTCCAGAGCAATTTGCGCAGCGCGATCATGTTGCGCTTGCCGATCTGGAACCGATCGTCCTCCTCGCGGGCCCCGGCATGCGCTCCGCCGGCCACCTTGACCTGCATGCGCTCCTTCTTTGCCCCGAGCTTGTAGCACTCCTTGAACAGCATCGGCACGCCGCTGTCCACGAACATGGCGGGCTTCTCCTGCATCTTGGCTGGATCGATGGTCCCGGTGGGGAGCATCACGTGCAGCATGCCGGCGACGCCAGCCACCGGGTCGTGAACCACGATCCCGAGGCAGCTGCCCAGCGCATACGTGATGAGCCGCTCACCGGCCACGTTCGATACCTTGAGGTCCGCGACGCCGACGACCTTCTCGGCGCGGGCACTGGCTGTGGCACCCATGATCACTTCACATAGGCCGCGGGCTGCACGTACCGGAAACGGTGCGTGAGACCGGTGAGACTTTCGGAGTGCCCGACGAAAAGGTGTCCGCCAGGACGCAGCAGCTGCCAGTACCGCTCCACCAGTTGCTGCTGGGTGGCCTTGTCGAAGTAGATCATGACATTGCGACAGAGAATGGCATCGAACGGTCCCTGCATCGGCCACCGTTCCATCAAATTGAGCTTCGCGAAGTGCACCAGGCGGCGAAGATTCTTGTCCGCCTCCACCACGGGGCGTCCCTGCGCATCCTGCTTGCGCTGCCAGTACTTCTGCATCCATGGCGCCGGCACATCACCCATGTGCTCGAGCGGATACACGCCGGCCTTCGCGTGCGCGAGTACGCGATGGCTGATGTCGGTGGCGAGAATGCGCACATCGCGCTTCGCGATGTCACTGAACGCCTCGTTGCACAGCATGGCGAGCGTGTACGGCTCCTCGCCGCTGGAGCACCCGGCACTCCAGATGCGCACCGGGCCATGCAAGGCGGGAAACACTGACTCCCGCAGGTAATCGAAATGCGAGGCTTCGCGGAGGAAGCTGGTCTTGTTCGTCGTGAGCGCGTCGATCATCTCGGCGAACTCGCGCCGCCCCGGCTCACGCTCCACGAACGCGAGATAGGCGTCGAAATCGGCGAGGCCCAGCTTCCGGAGCCGCTTGGTCAGACGTGCACGCACCAGGCCTTCCTTGCCCTCCCGCATCCGGATCCCGGCGTGCTCGTAGAGCAGGCCGGTGATCCGGGTGAACTGGGCGGGCGTGAGCTCGCACTCGGCGAACATCGAGGAGACACTGGGGGCGGTCATTGCAGACTCGAAAATCGGGAAACGATCGCGTTATTCGGCGTGCGCCTGAGCGGCCTGCAACGCAGCGATTTCGGTCGTCGCCAGCACCTTGTCGATGTCGAGCAGGAGCTTCACACGGCCGCCGGCCTTGCCGATGCCGAGCAGGAACTCCGTGTGAATGCCCGCGCCGAAGGTCGGTGCGTCCTCGATGTCGCTCTCGTTGATCGCCACGACCTCGCTCACCCGGTCGACCACGATCCCGGTCTGGATACCACGCATCTGTACCACGATGATGCAGCTGTCTTCCGAGTCTTCCGCGCCCATGCCGAACTTCATGCGCAGGTCGGTGATCGGGATGACCTTGCCGCGCAGGTTGATGACCCCGCGCACGAACTCCGGCATGCGGGGTACGCGGGTGATCGGCTGCAGGCCGATGATCTCGCTGACCTTGAGGATCTCGAGGCCATATTCCTCACCGGCGAGGAAGAACGTGAGATACTTGCCGGCACGCGACTGGCTGAGAGTCGCGACCGCAGTGCTGTCGATGGGCATGACCTGCAGGCTTTGCGTGCTCATGGCTCGCTCAATGGATGTTGTGGTGGCGGTGTGTCGACACCGGTCCCCTTCCTGTATCGGCGCCCCGTCGGCGGAGCTTCACTACG
>CAZNZG010000034.1:16379-21648 GCA_964577455.1 uncultured Gemmatimonas sp.
GCTGCAACTTCGGTCGATCGTTACGGTCGCATCCGGTTCAGGCGGCGTCCCGGTCGCGGCGGGCGGCGGGGACCTCCGCCGTCTGTGCGAGGTTGACCGTTTCGTTCACGTCGAGAATGAGTCCCACGCGGCCATCGCCCAGGATGGCGCCGCCGCTCACGCCTTCGACCTTGCCGAGGCCATCACCCAGGGCCTTGGCCACCACCTGCTGCTGGCCGAGGAGGTCGTCGACCAGCAACGCCGAACGCTTGCGGCCATCGCCCACGATCATGAGCAGCCCCTCGAGCGGGCTCTGCACCGCGTTCGGCACGTCGAACAGCCGATGCAGACGGATGATCGGCATGAGCTCCCCGCGCAGCAGCACCATTTCGCCCTTGCCCACGACCGTGGACAGCATCGACGGCTCCGGGCGGAACGACATGTGGATATGGGTGAGCGGGATGATGAAGCGCTCGTCGCCCACGCGTACCAGCATGCCGTCAGTCACCGCGAGGGTGAGCGGCAGGCGAACGGAGAAGGTGGTGCCCTTGCCGGGCGCCGACGTGATGTCGATGCGACCACGGATGGCTTCGAGATTCCGGCGGACGACGTCCATGCCCACACCGCGGCCGGAGATGTCGGTCACCTTCTCGGCCGTCGAGAAACCGGGGGCGAAGATGAGGTTGAACACCTCACTGTCGGTCATCCCCTTGTCGGTCTCGATCAGTCCCTTCTCGATGGCCTTCTTGACGATCTTGTCGCGGTGCAGGCCACGGCCGTCATCGACGAGCTCCACGACCACGTTGCCGGACGCATGGTAGGCGTGCAGACGCACGATGCCGGTGGCATTCTTGCCGTTGGCGGTGCGTTCGTGCGGCGGTTCCACGCCGTGATCGACGGCGTTGCGCACCATGTGCACGAGCGGATCGCCAAGGCGGTCCACCATCGTGCGATCGATTTCCACGTCGTCACCCTCGGTGACGAACTGCACCGTCTTGCCCGCCTTCGTGGCGGTATCGCGCACCACGCGAGCGAGCTTCTGGAAGGTGGGGCGCAGCGGCACCATGCGCATGGACATCGAGAGGTCCTGCAGCTCGCGCACGATCTTGCCGGCATGCGTGACCTTGCGCAGGAGCTCGTGCTGCGTGCCACTGTCGATGCTTTCGTCGCCGGCGATCATCGACTGGGCAATCACGAGTTCACCGACCATGTCGATGAGGCGATCGAGGCGATCGGTGCGCACGCGGATGGTCGCGTCGGCCGAGCTGTTGTCGCTCTTGCGGGCGGCAGCCGGCCCGGCCACGGGACCGCTTGCCGGATGCACGTCCGCCTCGGACACGTCACGCGCGGCCGACGGGAAGATCTCGTCGGCCCCACCCGTACCGGTGGAAAGCACCACGCCGTTGGCGTCACGCGCCGGATCGTACGCCTTGAGGGCCTCGACCAGCTCGAAGTAGCCGGCGGGAAGCGGGAGATGCCCATCACCAGACAGCGCCGACTCGACCGACGACAACAGCTCCTTGAGCATGTCGACCGAGCGGAGCGACAGGTCGGCGCATCCCTGGGTGTACGTGATTTCCTTGTCGCGCACGCGGCTCAGCAGCGACTCGGCTTCGTGCGCGAAGGCGGCGATACGCGCGAGGCCGAGAAACGCCGACGTTCCCTTCACGGTGTGGAAGGCACGGAAGACCGTATTCACGGCTTCCTCGTCGGTCGGGTTGGCCTCGAGTTGCAGCAGCGCGGCTTCCGAGTTGGTTACGCACTCGCCGCTCTCGGTGATGAAGTCCGGCAGCAGGTCGCGGTCGGCGTCATCGGGGAGGCGGTCGTGCTGCGCGTCGGCGGTGTCTTGTGCGACCGTCGAGACAGGTGAGGCGGGCGGCACCGTCACGAGCGACGCGGGCGTACTGGCCTGCAGCATCTCTCGCAGTGCCGGCGACACCCCATGGCCGGCAGCGGCCGGCTCCTGGAGGGCCACGCCACTGTCGGGGCTGTCGTTGCCATCGTCGTAGTGACTGGCCGTGGCCCCCGCGGCAAGGGGGATGCTGGCGGCACCGCTGACCGACGAGGACACGGCATTGGCCACGCGATCCAGTCCGATGGCCTGGGCCCCGGCGCTCTCGCTGGCCTTCATGGCCTCTTCGATCGCCTGCCCCGCTTCGGCGAATGCGCCCTGGACATCGGCTGCCGATCCGTTGACGATCGTGCCAAGGACCCTGGCCGCCCTTGCCACATGCGGTTGCGCACGAAGCGGCACACGATTCTCGAACGCGAGATCGGTGAGCGCATCGCGAAGGACGGCGAGATCGGCGAGATCGGTCGCTTCGAGCTGCATCAGCAGCGTGGCGGCGTCATCGAGATTGAGAGGGGACACGGGCGAGGCCGTTCAGAGAGTCACAGCAATGAGGCGCCACACCACGACGCCAGCTTCATTGGGGGAGTATCGGCTCCCTCGTGGTGCAGGTTTACCGCGAGATGGTCACAAAAAACGAACGGCCCACGCGCTGGTGCACGTGAGCCGCCCGGACGCACTCGCGCAATCCCGGGGGGCGAGAAAGCGCGGCGCTTGCGATGACGATCAGGCGGCAGGCGCCTTGACCGAGGTGAAGATCTCGTCGGCGAGGGCCTGTCGGCCCTCGGCGTTCTTCGTGGTGGCGTTCGGATCGAAGGTGGATTCGTCGACCGGGCGCTGGTTCTTCAGCACGGTGCTGGCATCCACGTTGTGATCGAACAGCTTGGCCACCTCGAGGAGGCGATTCTCCATCTCCACGAGCACCGACGAAGCATGCGAGAGCTGCTGCGAGGTGATGTCCTGGAACTGCAGGGCTCCCATCATCAGGAACAGCTCGTCGCGCAGCGTTCCGCGAATACCGGCGGCGCGGTCACGATCGGGCGTCTCCGCCGCATCGATCGTGTCGAGCTCATCGACCATCTGCGTGGCGCGATCGCAGGCATCCATGATGTTGATCGCGGCGTCTTCGGTGGCCGACGTGACCTCACGGATCTTTTCGTGCGTCGTCTGGAGCTTCTCCAGCGCAGTCGTCTGCAGGGCCGCGCGGCTTTCCCGAAGACGGGCCAGCACTGTCAGGATCTGCGCGTTGGCCTGCTCGAGAATATTGGGCAACTCGGCGAGGGAAATAGTTGGAGCCGAGGGGGGCGCGACGTCGCGCACGTCGGTCAAGCCAGTGATGCCTTGGTCGACCAGGCGTAGAGCCGCCTCTGATTCATACAGCACTTCATGTGCTCTGGAACTGGACATTGGGGGATCCTCAGGCAGCCGCCGCAGGCAGGAGCGCGTCGATCTTCTCCTTGAGGACCTGGGGGGTGAAGGGCTTGACGATGTAGTTGTTCACGCCCGCTTCCATCGCCGTGAGGATGTCTTCCTTCACGGAGCGCGCCGTGACCATGAGCACCGGCACATGCCGACCGTCGTCACGCGAGCGCAGCACCTTGGTGAATTCGGTACCGCTCATGTTGGGCATGTTCCAGTCGGTGATGACGAACTTCACCGAGCTGTCGAACTTCGCGAGGGCTTCCTGACCGTCGCCGGCTTCGACGGTGTCATTGAAGCCGATGCGCTGCAGCGAGTTGATGACGATGCGACGCATCGTCGCCGAGTCGTCCACCACGAGGAACTTCATGCTGCCAATCTCCTGACAAAGCCGGGATGGAGAGTGCGCGGCGGACCGACTTTAGAGATCGCCGCGCGTTAGGATCCGACGGGCGACCTGGTCGACCACGTCGAGGGTATTGTAGGCGCCGTTGAGCACCTTCTCACGAAGCTCCGCAACCCGCTCGGGGTTGAGAGCATCCTGCTGCTCGGTGTTCATGCGGCGGGCTTCGGCCGAGATCTGCACCGAATCCGACTTGACCGGGCGAGCGGCCGGGGTTTGGGCGACTTCCTGAACGGGACGCTGGACAGCAGGGGTGCTGTTGGGCGTCGGGCGTAGGGAATCGATGTATCCGTTGATCTTCATATGGTTTCCTCCTCCTCACTGGGGACTATCGGCACGTCGGTCCGTAACTTTACCGGCAGATTTTTCCTAGTTGGTTCGGATTGCGACGTCCCTGTCGCCCTGACGGAGCTTCGATACTCGCTAGCCGGCATTCGGACGGGGCCGGGCCGGGAAGCGGATATCGAGGGTTGGCGGGGCCGGGAGGCTGGCCGCCGGGTCCTCCTGGTAGTGCACCGTGGCGCCGGTGGCCCACGGCCGTCCTTCCACGCCGGTAACGATATGGGCCGCCCGCAACCGGAGCTGCTCCACTTCATCAACGGCGAGCATCGCTTCCTCGGCGGCGTGGGCGTCGAGCTCGTCCAGCTTTTCCTGCAGCAGCTGGTCGAAGCGTTCGGGCGCGTCGGACACCGGGAATCCTACAACAGGTTGGCTCAGCGCACCCGGTCCACCAGGCGGGCGCCGGCATTCATGCCGTAGGCCACACTGGCGGTCGAGGTGCGCTGGACCGCGTCGAGCTCGGCGCGGATTTCTTCACTGCGGCGGGCGACCTTGGCGGCCAGCTCCACCGTGATGCGATGCGACGTGGTGACGGCAGAGCACACCTCGGCTACCAGCGCCTCGGCTTCGTCCACGACCCGTTCGGTCGCGGCGAAGAGCGCGCTGTCGGCCGTGGGGCGCTCGAGACGCAGGACGATGAGCTGTTCGGCGAGGTCCTGCAGCATCACCTCGCGCTGTTCGAGCAGCGCGAAAAGCCGGTGGTCGTCGGCCGGCGAGGAGACCTCGACCTCGACTTCCCGGGCGATCGCATCGGCACTGGCGCAGAGCGCGAGCGCGCTCCGTGCCGCGTGCATGCGGCTCGAACGGGAGATCAGGGGGGAGGGCGAGGGGCGCATCGGCATTACCTTTTCGAAATACTCAGGCCGACTTGAGCTTGCGCTCAGCCACGACCTTCTCTGCCGCGCCGGCAAAGCCATCACGAAGTTGCGTCGCAATGCTCACCAGCTTGCGCATGGTGCGCAGATCATTTCGCTGACCGACATCCACGAGCTCCGCCAGCAGGAACTGGTACAAATCCGCCAATTCCACGGCGAGAGCTCCCCCCTTCTCGAAGTCGAGGGTGGACAGCAACTCGGCCACCAGGCCGCGCGCCCGACGAAGCGCCGTAACCCGCAGCTCGATGTCGTGGCGTTCCATCGCGATGCGCGCGCGCTCGAGATTGACCACCAGCTGTTCGAACACGATGACGAGCAGCCGCTCTGGTGACGCCGCGTGAATCTCCATCTCTCGGTACGACGACGTCTGGCTGGCGTATGACATTGCAACGGGGAGTTGAGTCG
>CAZNZG010000035.1:0-21341 GCA_964577455.1 uncultured Gemmatimonas sp.
GACAGCCACATTGTACTGGCGCGCCGACCCGATGATGAGCCCCTCGGAGAGATGCCCCATCCGGCGCGGGCTTTCGTAGAGAAACACCAGGCGGGTCGCGGTACGCTGCTCCACCCGGAACTGCGGCAACTCCGCATCGGGGTACAGCTTGCGTACCTCGATGTGGATATGATCGTCGATGCTCGCCAGAAAATCGAAGAGCGAGTGCGCCCGCTGGTAGAAATCCGGAAAGTCACGGGCGAACGTGTCGCTGAGCCGCTCACCGAAGTCACGGACGATCTCCGGCACCGGCACCTCGGTGCGCTCGCTCAGCGCTTCGCACAGCGCCACCATTTCGGCGTGGTTGTAGGTGCCGACCGCAGTGTAGGCCCCGCCACTCGGTACGGCCGCGGCATCGATCATGTCGTCGACCATGTCGTCGCCGAATCGTGCGCCGACGTAGTCGAGAAACTCCGTGAAGACCACTCCCTTCATGATCAGGCAGCTGATGGGTGAATCATGTCGTCGCCACGCGAGAGCGTCCGGCGCACGCGATCGAGAAAGGTGCCGATGTCAAAGGGCTTCTCCATCATCGTCAACCCCTGCTCGTCGATCCGTTCGTGAAGCGTGTCGTCGTCCACGTACCCGCTGATGAGCAGCACCGGCAGCTGCGGCCTTTCCGCGCGTGCGGCAAGCGCCAGTTCGAAGCCGTTCATGCCGGGCATCCGCACGTCGCTGATCAGAAGGTCGATCGAATCGGGGTGCTGAATGATCCAGGTGAGCGCTTCGTCGCCGCTGCTCGCCTCACGCACCTCGAAGCCCTGCCGGTGCAGGAGCGAGGCGATCACGCGACGCACGCCCAACTCGTCATCCACCACCAGAATGCGGTCACCGACCGTACGTTGCGGTGCAGGGCTCTCCGTCGGTGCATCGGCCAGCGGCAGGGGCTCGGCGCACGGGAGCAGGATGTGGAACGCCGCGCCGCTGCCCTCGGTGCTGTGCAGGGCGATATGCCCGCGAGACTGACGTACGAGCGAGTAGACGGTGGCGAGCCCCAAACCACTGCCGGCTCCGACCGGTTTGGTGGAGAAGAACGGATCGAAGGCCCGCCGTGCCGTGTCTTCCGACATCCCGAGTCCATTGTCACGGATCTCCAGCAGCACGTAGCTGCCCGGCTCGAGCGGCACGGTGGCTGCTTCCTCGGCCGACACCATGTACGGCGCGGCGCAGATATGCATCTCGCCGCCGTCCGGCATGGCGTCGCGGGCGTTGGCGGCAAGATTGAAGAGAATCTGGTCGAGGCCCCCGCGCGTGAGCTGCACCACGAGGTTCTCCGGCACGTCGATCGTGAGCGTGATGCGCTCGGTGAGCAGACGGCGGAGAAGCGGCTCGAGCGTCAGCACGGTGCGCGACAGTTCGAGATTGACCTGCTCGGCGGGCTCGCGGCGGCTGAAGGCCAGCAGTCGCGAGGTGAGCTCGCGTCCACGCTGCACGGCGCACTCGAGCTCCGTGGCAATCTCCGCGCGCTCCGCGCCCTCGGAGTCAGGAAGCAGCGCCGCACTGCCGCCGATGATCATCAACAGGTTGTTGAAATCGTGGGCGATGCCGCCGGCCAGCAGCCCCACCGCTTCCATCTTCTGCGAGTGGCGCAGCTGCGCTTCCATGGCACGGATCTGCGCGGTGCGCTCCTCCACCCGTCGCTCGAGGGTGTCGTTCAACTCCTTGAGCGCCAGATTGGCGGTGAACAGCTCGAGCGATTTCGACTCGAGGAGGTGCTCCGCCTCGCGGCGCGCCTCACGCTCCCGCGCCACCCGCTTCTCGAGGCGGGCGATCCGCGCGTCGGCGTCGACGGGCGGATTCGAGGGAGGATGGCCGAGGTCGCTCACAGGCGGAAATGTTGACCTCCAATCGCATACTGGAAAGGGCGAATACAATACTCCAGATTAAGGGGATTTCCTGGAACGGGTCGCCTCGCGCGCATGGCTGAGGCTGGTACCGCTGGCTATCCTTGGAATCTCGGTGCCAGATCCCCGCCTCCTGCCGCGCCCGCATGACCCGGCCATGACGAACTCCCGACCGACGCCGCTCGCCCGGCGCTTGCTGGCGTGGTGGCAGGATGTCAGGAGCCCGGCCAGAGATCTGCTCTGGTTCGCGATCGTCTACGGCGTGCTCTATTCGGTTGCCCTGCGCATCTCCCGAAGCGGCCCCATCGCGCCACTCTGGCCACCGGCGGGCGTGCTCTTTGCCGGTCTGCTGTTGTTCCGGCACATCCCCCGTTGGGTGCTGCTCACGGTCGCGTTTGTCGTCGGGCGCCTCGCCTCGCCGAGCACCTTCCCGCCGAGCGGGCTGACCCTCGGGTATATCGCCGCCAGTTACCTCGAGTGCATCATCGCCGCCGATCTCGTCACGCGCTGGCGCGGAACCGACGTGCGCTTCACCAAGCTCCGCGACCTTCCGGTGCTCGTGATCGCGTCGGCGATCGGTGTGACGGTCAACGGGATTCTCTCCGGCTTCCTCGCCGGTGCCGCCGGTCGTGAGTTCTGGTCGGACTTCATGTCCACGTGGATCGGCGGTTTCCTTGGCATGCTCGTCATCACGCCGCTGATCGTCTCGTGGGCACGCCCCGACGTCGATGAGCAGCCGCAGCACCGCCCGTGGTTCGTGGCGGAGGCGTTGGCGCTGAGCGGTCTGGTGTCGGTGCAAACCCTGCTGGTCTTCATGGGCACGCTCGTGCTCGGTATGACCGAACTGCGTCCGTACACGCTCATGCTGCCGCTGCTCTGGGCGGCGCTGCGTTTCGGTGTACGCGGGACCATGACGGCGATCGCCGTGATCACGGTCCTGGCATTCGTGGTGGTGATCGAGACCGGCACGTCGGTGCTCGGGGGCGAGACGCTCGATGCACGGCTGCTGTCGTTGCAGTGGTACGTGGGGTTCATCACCGTCATGGGACTGACGCTCGCCGCGGCGTTGGCGGAGCGGCGTGAGGCGTCGCTGGCGCAGGCGCGGGTGGCCGCGTCGCTGGTGGCGAGTGAACGTCGGTTGCAGCAGAGCCAGAAAATGGAGGCGGTGGGTCAGCTCGCCGGTGGTATCGCGCACGACTTCAACAACATCCTGTCCGCGATGTCGCTGCAGGTGCACGAGATCGACCGCTCGCCGTCGCTCGATGCCGGTACCCGTCAGACAGTCCATGAGCTTGATGAGAGCGTGCAGCGTGCCGCCACCTTCACGCGGCGACTGCTGCTCTTCGGTCGCCGGCAGACGAAGGAAGAGCGACGGGTGGATCTCGAGGACATCAGCACCGGTCTGTCGCGGCTCCTGTCGCGGCTCATGCCCAATGCGATCGCCTTCAACATCCATCCGTCGTTGGCGCCGCTGTGGATCATGGCCGATCCCTCGATGATCGAGCAGGTGGTGATGAACCTCGTGATCAATGCACGCGACGCGATGCCCAATGGGGGACAGCTCACGGTCACGACGCGCGCCCTCGTGCTCGACGCCGCGGCTGCCGCCACGATCATGATGGGCAAGGCGGATGTCCGTCCCGGACCGTACGCCATCCTGCGGGTGAGCGATACGGGACACGGCATTCTGCCGGAGAATCTGCCGCAGCTCTTCGAGCCGTTCTTCACCACCAAGGCCGCCGGCGCGGGTACGGGGCTGGGACTGTCCACGGTGTATTCGATCGCGCAGGAACATCACGGGTTCGTCCGCGTGGTGGAGACGTCGCCGGCAGGCACGGTGTTCGAGTTCGGTGTGCCCCTGGCCGATGGAGATGAGGCGCTGGCCGTGCAGATGACGCGTCCGCGTGAGCAGCACGAAACCGCGGCCAAACTGTCGGCGCGTGTGCTGCTCGTGGAGGACCGCGACGACGTGCGCCGGATCATGCAGCGCATCATCGAACGCGCCGGGATGCAGGTGGAGTGCGCCGAGAGTGGAGTGGCCGGGGTGGCCAAGTGGGAGGAGGCGGGGCCCTTCGATCTTCTCATCACCGATCTGGTGATGCCCGGCGGGATGGGAGGGATCCAATTGGGGCAGGAGCTGCGCAAGCGTGCCCCCGACCTCAAGGTGGTGTACACCAGCGCGTACGACCCCGACTACGACGAGACCGATACGCCATTGGTCGAAGGGGCGAACTACATCCCCAAACCGGCGTCCGCGAGCCAGATCCTCAAGGTGGTGGAACGCCAGCTTGAAAGCGCGGGAGCCGGAAAGCTCTAGCATGACCACGCCGCCCCCCATCGAGGGCAACGACGAGTGGCTGTGGGGATGGGACCCCACGCCGGCGATCGTCTCCGTGTGGGCCAACGACCGTGGTTACGCCACCGTCTGGAGACGGCCGGAGGGGGGCGCACTGCTCCGTGAGGAGGCGCGCTTCCGGCCTTGGCTCCTGCTCGCCTCCCTCGAGGATCTCGAGGCGGCTGGTGTGCCATTCGCCGAGGCTGCCGACGACGACCCGACTCCGGATGCGCCGCTGCTTCGTGTGCAGCGGTTGGCGGGGCCGGGGGAGCTGGCATGGCGTCTGTCGGCGGATTGTTGGCGCACGATCGAGCACACGCTCTGCCGTGGCGCGTCGAGGCGGCTCGGTCGCCGCATCACGCGACTGCACGATCTCGACCGGCGGGCCCGGCACGTACTGCCTCCCGACGAACAGTATCTGGTGGCGACCGGGCGCACGTACTTCCGTGACCTCACGTTCGCTCAGCTGCGCCGCGTGCAGTTCGATCTCGAGACCACCGGGCTCGACCCGTCACGAGACCGGATCTTTCTGATCGCGGTCAGAACGCCATCGGGCGAGCTGCAGCTGCTGGAGTCACATGGCGACGGTGATGCCGAGGAGGCCGCCCTGCTGCGGCGGTTCGTCGAGGTGATCGGGGCGCTCGATCCCGATGTGCTGGAGAATCACAACCTGCACGGCTTCGACCTGCCCTTCCTGCACGCGCGGGCACAGCGACTGCAGGTGAAGCTGGTACTGGGGCGCGTCGCCGGGCTGTCGCTGCAGGAACGGGCAGCCATGCGCGGTGCGCGAAGTGCGCGGGACCCCGAGCGTCGCGTGCGCTTCGTGATACCGGGGCGCGAATGCATCGATACGCTCGATGCCGTGCGGCGCCATGACTTTGCCGCGCGCGAGCTCCCCGGGCATGGCCTCAAGGCGGTCGCACGACACTTCGGGCTGGCCGGCCCGTCGCGTGAGGTCATTCCCGGTGACCGCATTCACGCGGTGTACACCAGCGATCCCGAGCGGGTGAAGCGCTATGCGCGCGCCGACGTGGAGGAAGTGGAGGGATTGGCCCGCCTGCTGGGCGGTGCCGCGTTCGCCCTCACGCGCATGACCCCACGTCGCTACGAGCGCGTGGCGGATGCCGGTCCGGCCACCGGCGTGATCGACCCGCTGCTCGTGCGCGCCTACCTGCGAGCGGGGCAGGCGCTGCCGGCCTACCGCGACAGCGACGGCACGGTGCACAGTGGCGCCGCGCTGCTGCTGTTCACCGCGGGGGCGGTCCGCCGTGTGGTGAAGGTCGACGTGGCGAGTCTGTATCCCTCACTCATGCGGTCGTTTCGCATCGGCCCGGCCCGCGATCATCTGGGGGCGCTGCTCTTTCTGGTGGATCGCCTCGTCACGCAACGGCTTGCCGCCAAGCATGCGGCCAAACAGGCGGCGCCGGGATCCGACAGCCGACTCGAAAACGAAGCGCTCTCGGCGGCCATGAAGCTCGTCGTGAACTCCGCCTACGGCTATCTCGCGGCGGGTGACGGGCTCACGCGCTTTGCCGATGTACACGCCGCCAACGAGGTCACCCGTCGCGGGCGGGACACCCTCATGCAGATGTGTCGCGCGTTGGCCGATCGCGGCGCCCTGTTGCTCGAGGCCGACACCGACGGGATCTACTTCGGCGTGCCCGCCGCATGGACCGAGGACGACGAACGGCGCGTGGTGCAGGAGGTGGCCGCGCTCCTGCCGCCGCTGGTGCAGCTGGAGTTCGAAGGACGGTACGCCGCGATGTTGTCGCACGAGCCCAAGAACTACGCGTTGCTCGGCTACGACGGACGACTGCAGCTCAAGGGAGTGGCCTTTCGCTCAAGCCGCGCCGAGCCGTTCGGTGAACAGTTCCTGCGCCGTGCCATCGCGCACCTGCTGACGGGCGACGTGCCGGCAGTGCGGCAGGTGTATCTCGAGGTCGCGGCGGCCATTCTGCGCGGCGAGCTCCCGACGCTCGACGTGGCCGCACGCGTGCGGCTCCGCAAGTCGCCGGCGGCGTATCTCCGCTCGCGCCCGCAGCGCCGGGAGTTCGCGTACGAAGCGATGCTGCAGAGCGGACGAACGGTGTGGAATGCCGGTGATCGCGTACGTGTGTACCGCACGACGGGCGGCGGTGGTCGGGTGATCGATGAACTCGATGGCGAGGCCCTCGATCAGGGCGATCCGCGCGACTACGACCGGACGCACTACGCGACGTTGCTGCGGCGCACCTTCGCCACGCGGCTGGCCCGCGCGCTCACCGCCGAAGACTTCGCCCTGGTCTTTGCCGACGCTGAACAACTGCCGCTTTTCGGCACGCGTCTCGACCAGGTGCGACCCATCGCCACTCGCGTGGACGCGGCGTGGGAGGGGGTGGGGTAGGGGGGACGGGGAAACAGCGGAAAGGGGAAAGGGGAAAGGGGAAAGGGGAAAGGGGAACGAGGAAAAGTGGGGTGAGGGATGCAGGGTTGGCATCGTCCTACGGCTTAGGACTTATTGTAACGCGCGCTTAATCCGTGCCGATCGTCCGCCGTGATGGGCGATCCGAAACGCCGTCGAACTCCCTGCTCTTGCGCATGCGTCGGTCCACCGAATCGCTCGGATTCCGCCTGTCGGCGGCGTTCCTTTTCATCGCGGCGCTCACGCTCTGCGTGACCATCGCCATGTCGTGGTTTCAGCGCGACCTCGCCGGTCGTACCCGCACGATCTTCCAGGACCGCGTGGTACCGCTCACGCAGCTCAAGCGGATCAGCGATGCCTACGCGGTCGAGATCGTGGACGCGGCGCACAAACGGCGGGCAGGAGCGATTACGGCGCAGCGGGCCGCCACGCTGCTGGCCGCTGCTCGTGATACCGTGCGCGCGCAGTGGGGGGCGTACAAGCAGACGTTCATGACCGGTGAAGAACGTCAGCTCATGACTGCCGCCGACTCGCAGATGGTTCGTGCTGAACCGTTGCTCGAGGCGCTGCGCATGGCGTATCGCAACGACGATGCGCCCGCCCTCGATTCGCTGGTGACCACGTCGCTCTATCGTGCCATCGATCCGGTGACCGAGGTCCTGCATTCACTCACGGTGCTGCAGGAGCGTGTGGCCGCCGAGGAGTATGCCCGATTCGAGGTGACCGCCTCACGCGCCTCTCAGGTGGCAGTGGCGATCACCGTGTTGGCGATTGCGCTCGCCGCGCTGCTCGGTCGACGCATGGCGCGACAGGTCACCCTCGGCGTGGGGCTCGTATCGTCGGTCGTCGCCGACCTCAAGACACGTCTCCGTCAGCTCCAGGACTCGCTCGACGCCCTGGCGGCGGGGCGGCTCGGCGCGGTGACACCGCAACCGGTCCGAACGGTCACGTACGACCGCCGCGACGAGATCGGCGCGCTGGTGAGCGAGGTGAACGCGATGGCCGATGGCACCAACCAGGCCCTGTACGCACTGCAGACCGCGACCAGCTGCCTGCTGGATACCACGAGTGAGATCAGCGCCGACGTGGAGCGGGCGCGCACCGGCTCGCTGCAGCTCCGCGACAACGCACGGGCGCTCCCCGGAGTGTACGGCGAACTGGCGACCGGCGTACGGGCCATCGTGCAGACCATTGCCGAGCCCATTCACGAGGCAGAGTCGGTGCTGGCTGCCGTCGCCGAGCGCGACGTGTCGGTCCGCATGGCCGGCCAGTACCAGAACGATCTCGCCGAATTGCAGACCGCGATCAACCGGGCCATCGCCAACCTCGACGACGCATTGAGCGAGGTAGCCGGGTCGGCCGCGGAGCTCTCGGTCGCCGCGGCGGAAATTGCCACCGCGTCGACTGTGCTCTCCGACGGAGCCAACCGTCAGGGCGGTTCCGTGGAGGCGATCGCCCAGCGCCTGCGTCAGGTCAACGCGTCCAGCGAAGACAACGCGAAGACTGCCGCTGGTGCCGGCGCGCTCGTGGAGCAGAGTCGCGACGCGGCGCGCGCCAGTGTGCTGACCGCGGAGGAACTGGCTCAGGCCATGGCCCGCATCGCCGAAGGCGGCACCGCGACCGGTCGCATCGTGCACTCCATCGAGGAGATTGCCTTCCAGACCAACCTGCTCGCGCTCAACGCGGCGGTGGAAGCGGCACGCGCCGGTGAGGCGGGGCGGGGGTTTGCCGTCGTCGCCGAGGAAGTGCGGGCGCTCGCGTCCCGCTCGGCCGCGGCGGCGCGCGAATCCACGGCCCTGATCGAGGCGGCCGCAGCGCAGACCACCGAAGGGGTGCTGCTCACCGGGCGTATGGTGGAGGCGCTGCGGACGCTCGACGCCCGCATGGACGATATCCGCCACGCCTTCACGGCACTCGCGGAATCGAGCGGTACCCAGCGCGACGTCGCCAACGTGGCGGCAAGCGCTGTACACGAGGTCGAGGAGGTCACGCAGCAGGTCGCTGCGTCTGCCGAGGAGTCCGCGGCCGCCGCGGAGGAAATGCGGGCGCAGGCGGCCTCGCTGAAGGACCTCGTGTCACGGTTCCGGCGCAGCACGCAGGCGGCGCATCACGAGGAGTGAGGGCTGGGCGGGACGAAGACCATGGTGCAGTGGACCGCCCTGGCTGGCGAAGGTCCCGCGCCACTACAAAGAAGCCCCCGCACGCTACACTCGTGCGGGGGCTTCTGTTTCCCTGCCACGCCTGCCGCCGGGGTCAGCGCCCGGTATCGATCCGGAACCCAGCCATGATCGTGCGCGCTTCGGCCGGGATGATTCCGGGCCCCGGATACCCTCCAGCGCGTCGGGTGAAGTAGCGACGGTCCAGCAGGTTGTTCACGTGCAGCTCGAAGCGCACCCCGCTGAAATCACGCATGAGGGCCTGGGGCACTCGTGCGCTCAGGGATGCATCCCATACAGCATAAGCCGGGATCGTTCCCTGCAGGCCGTCGGCCTGAAACGCAGTGTTGCTCGCGTCCGAGTACACGCTGCTCACATGACTCGCCTGCAGGGTGCCGCGGAGCCGGTCGCCGGTCGCATCGCGACGCGTGTGCGTGAGGCCGGTGCGCACCACCCAGTCGGGGCTGTATTCGACCTGTCGGCCGTTGGCCGGACCGCGCGTGTACGTGGCCACGGTGCGCCCCACCGACGTGAACATGGTGGTGGTGGCACGGGCGTTCGTACCCGCCCGCGCCTTCCCCTGCCCAAGCCACGACGACGCGTCGAGTTCGGCGAACGCCTCGAATCCGCGGTGCAGGCTGCGCCCTGCATTCGTCCGGAACCCGCTCGGAAAGCGCAGCGAGTCGGCGCCGAGTGCCGCGCGCGACAGCGTGCCGATTCGATCATCGTAGGAGAGGTGGAAGGCGCTCACATCGTAGGTGAGGCGCGAGCCAAGCGTGCGTCCGCGCAGGCCGAGGTCGGCGCTCACCCCGCGCGCCGACCGCATGTTGGGATCGACCGCCACCAGATCGTTGGGGAACCGCTCGCTGAAGAGGACCGGTCGCCACGCCTGCGCCACGTTGCCGTACACTTCGAAGCCGAGCGCCCGCTGCCACTTCGTGATGCTCGCCCCGAGTCCGGCCAGCGGCACCCGTTCGCGACTGCGGTCGCTCACCTCCACTGGTGATCCGGTGGGGAGGAACGTGGCGCCAGCCCGCGTGAAGTTGCCACCCGCGATCATGCGGAGCTGCTCCACGCGCACGCCAGGCGCGAGCGTCACGCCGTCGGCCACTTCGATGGTGAACTCGGAGAACGCGGCCACGTTGCGCGTGTCGAAGGTGAGCGCGAGCGTGCGCGGCGCGGCGTAGTCGAGCACGAAGTCTCCGCCCTCTCGACCGCGTCCGCGATCACGGGAGGTGAGCCCGCGCGTGACACGCACACCGGTCGCGATCGCGGCGCTGCGCGAGCCCATCGCGAACGAGTGTACGACTCGCAGTTCGCCACCGGCATTGCGGTAGATGTCGCGGTCCACGCGCCGCGGGTTGAGACCGGTGTCGGCCACCGTGGGCGACACGATCACGCCGACCGAGTTGCGTTCGCCAAGGGTGCCGAAGCCCGTGAGGGTGACCGCCGTGCGGTCGCCGATCCAGCCCTCGTACTTGAGCGTGGGGACGGTCCAGGGCGCACCGAACCAGTCACGCGTGCGACGACCCTGTTGCGGGTTGTCGCGCCACTGGGCTTCGGTGAGCCCACCCGGCTGCTCGAGGGTATAGTCCATGCGCGTGACCCCAAGCGTGAGACGCTGCCGGTGCCCCGCACGCGACGGCCGCGAGGTGAACGCCACGTGGACGTGCCCGGTCCCCTGCTCAAACCCGGCGTTGTCGCGCCACCCGTTGCCACGCCGATAGTTCACGAAGCCGTACGCGCTCACACTGCCCCCCTTCACGGCGTGATCTGTCCCCACGGCCGTGTAGGTGGAATACGTTCCGAAGCTGCCACCCAGCTGGGAGCTCTCCACGTGCAGACGCTTGCCGGCGGGCGCGCGCTTGAGCACGTAGTCCAGCAGGCCCCCGAACTGCGGGCCGTACTGGAGCGACGCGGCGCCGCGTACCACGTCGATGCGTTCGAGCGCTTCGAACGGCGGCTGATAGTACGCCTCGGGGTAGCCGAAGGGATCGCTGGCAATGTCGGCGCCATCCTGGCGCGTGTTGAACTCCCAGCTGCGGTTGGGGGAGAGGCCGCGCACGCTCACGCCGGCCTGCAGCCCTCCGGCGTCCTGCTCCCACACCATCAGGCCGGGCACACGCCCCAGCGTCTGGCGGGTGGAGTTGAGGGAGGTGTTGGCGTCGAGCGCGGGGATGGTGAAGGCATCGGCCTTCTTGCCCGTATAAATGGCCGCCGGTGTCACGCCGGTCAGGGCTCGGCTGGGGCGCCGATCGAGGGTGTCCACGATCCGAACGGCGGGGAGCGTGTCCCGGGAGGTCTCCCGGGTTTGCGCTGACACTTGGGTCACCGCCGAGGCGAGGAGCAGGAAACCGGCGGCGAAGCGGGTCGAAACGGAAGCAGGCACGGCTATGTAGTTGAGAATCGTTCGCAAGTAGGATGGTGGCGACAGGAGCATCCTAGTTGGTCATTCCCGATACAACAAGTCGGTATTTGTCCCGACGGCCCTCGCCATGCGCCGCCATGCGCCGCCATGCGCCGCCATGCGCCCTGCACCGTCCGGTCGATCGACCGTGCCACGTGTTCCATTTCAAGGAGTGTCAGCATTACCCGGAGCCGTCGGCCGCCATACGTTACTCTGAACGACACGGGTGTTTCTGCGCTCGGCGGGCACGTTACGACCCTCTTTCGGTGCCGCTCAATGACTCTCACGCGTCGGTTCCTCGACGAACTCACGACCGCCCAGCTGCTCGAACGGCTCGACCTGGCGCTCGAGGGCGCGGATCTCGGGATCTGGGACTGGGACCTCCGCGACAACTCCGTGCAGTTCGATCGGCGCTGGTGCGAAATGCTGGGACTCGATCACGCGACCACCCCGATGGTGCTCGAGACCTGGTCGGCACGTGTGCACCCCGACGACCTCGACGGCTGTTATCGCGACATCCGCGCGCACCTCGACGGAAGCCGTTCGCGATATCAGAACGTGCACCGCATGCGCCACGTCGATGGCCATTGGGTACACATCCTCGATCGTGGTCGGATTGCGGGCCACGACGAGCAGGGTCGGCCCATTCGTTTCACCGGAACGCACCTCGACATCACCGCGATCACCTTGGCGGAGCAGCGTGCCCGCCGAGAGGAGCAGGCGCGGCTCACGGTGCTGATGAACTTTTCCGCCACCCTCGCACACGAACTCAACACCCCGCTGCAGGTGATCAGCCTGGCCGCTCACGATCTCGCGCGGCTTGGCGCCACAGCCGACGGCGAGGGCGGCGCCACGGTCGGCCGCGAGGCGCTCGACGCAATCACGGTGATGGCGGATCGTGCCGGTCGGATCACGGCGGCCCTGCGGACGCTCTCACAGCGCGGTGGCCAGATCGAATGCCGCTTTCACGAAAGCCTCGCGCAGGCGGTCGACCTGTTCCGGGACCGGTTCGAGAGCCAGGGGTTCTCGCTCTCCGTGATCGACGATTCGGGGGGCGCCATGGTGCGGGCCACCGCCGGCGACGTGATGCGAACACTCGTGTTCCTGCTCGACGCTGCACTCCGCGCGTTGGACGCGGGCGAAGAGTCCGTGCGGACCGTGACGCTCACCGCGCGCCGCGATGGTGCGCAGCTCGTGGCCACGTGCAGTGACAGTGGTGCCCCCTGGGCATCCGAGCAGGCACGTGCGGATGGCGACGCCGTGAGCCTCAGTCCGAGCGAGTTGCTGGGGCCGATCGTGGCCCTGTACGACGGTGCCGTCGAAGTGGGCGACCGGGAAACCGGCAACCGCTTCGCCGTACGATTCCCGCTGCTCGAGGCCTCCGCATGATGCTCGATCACTCGGCCTTGCACGCGCGCGTCACCCGACGGCCCCGCCTGCTCGTCGTGGACGACGAACCGATGATGACGCGCATGCTCGAGCGCGTGCTCACGGGCAGGGGATTCGACGTGTCCACGGCGGCAAACGGTACGGAGGCCATGGCCCGCCTGACCGCCGCGCCGTTCGATCTCGTCCTCTCCGACATGGTGATGCCGCAATGCGACGGGCGATGCCTGCTCGACGCCATGCGCGCCGCGGGGATGACCACACCCGTCGTGGTGCTGACCGGCTACGCCGACGCGACCGACTTGTCACTCGTCGCGAGTGGGGCGGCGGCGGTGATCGGCAAACCGGCGTCTCTCGACGTGATCTGCGCGACCCTCGCAACGGTGTTGCCGCCGCTTATGGCGCCATGAACGTGGTCATGGTCTGCTCGATCTCGCGTTCCAGCTGATCGAGCGCCGGCACGAGCTGCCGGACCAGCACCTCGGCCTCGAGTGCAACGGTTGGCCCCTCGAGCCGCGCCACATCGTTGAGCAGCGTGCACAGGCGATAGCACTCCGCCGCCTCCATCTGGCCCGCGGCGGACTTGAACCGGTGCGAGTGAAAGGCCAGCCCCTGCAGATCGTGCGAACCGATGGCCGTGGTCACACCGGCTCGGGCTTCCGCAAGCGTGTCGAGAAAGCGCGACAGCACCTCCCGCATCGCTTCTTCGTCGTTGTCGAGCAACTCCCGCAGGGCCCGCAGCGGGAGCCCCCCGCTCCCGCCCAACGGCAGCTCGACCACCTCCACGGGCGTCACGGCCGCAGGCGTGGCATCCGGTACGCCATCCAGCCAGCTCCCGAGCGTGGCGATCATGCGCACGGGAACGATCGGCTTGGAGATCACGTCGTTCATGCCGGCCTCGAGGCACCGCTGCCGGTCTTCCGGGCTCGCGTTGGCCGTCATCGCGAGAATTGGAACCGTTCGATGTGCCGAGAGTGTCCTGATGCGATGGGTGGCCTCGATGCCGTCCATGACCGGCATCTGCACGTCCATCAGCACGAGGTCGAAGCCGTCCGACCGTTCCAGTGCCTCGAGCGCCTGGACGCCATCCGAGGCGATGGTCACCTGCAACCCCGCCCGCTCCAGCAGTTCGCGCGCCACCTGCTGGTTGAACGGGTTGTCCTCGACGACCAGCACGCGCTGTGCACGAAAGCGCGGAGCGGTCCCTTCGGTTGCCACTGTCGTGAGCTCCGGTGCCGACAGCACCGCACTGGCCACGTCGAAGTCCAGCAGGAAACGGAACGTCGTGCCCACCAACGGGACGCTGTGCATCGACAACTCACCACCCATGGTGGCAACGATGCGCTGACTGATCACCAGTCCCAGGCCAGTCCCGCCGTACAGCCGTGTGGTGGAAGAATCTGCCTGACTGAAGGGGCGGAAGAGCCGCTCACGCTGCTCGTCGGTCACGCCGATGCCCGTGTCGATCACCCGAAAGGCCACGCGAACGGCCGGCGGTGCCCCGCGCCGTGCGTCCTCGTCGGCTTCGCGCGGAGTGGGGGGCACGAGATCCACCGTCACGCGCACGCTGCCGGTCCGTGTGAACTTCACGGCGTTGCCCACCAGGTTGGTGAGAACCTGCTGCAGCCGGAGAGCGTCACCCTGCAGATGCGTGGGAATGGCGTCGTCGATCTCCATGGTCAGCGCCAACCCCTTGGCGCGCGCGGCGTCGCCCACGATGGCGTCGACCCGATCCAACACGACCCGCAGGGAAAACGGCTCGCTTTCCAGCACGATGGCATCGGCGTCCGCCTTCGCGAAGTCGAGCACGTTGTTCACCAGGCCGAGAAGGCTCTGCGACGCCACCTCGATCTTGCCCACATAGTCCCGCTGCTTCCCCGAGAGCGGGGTTTGCAGGCACAAATGCGAGAGCCCCACCAACGCGTTGAGCGGCGTGCGGATTTCGTGGCTCATGTTGGCCACGAAGGCACTCTTGGCGCGATCGGCGGCTTCGGCGGCCTGCTTGGCCTGCAGGAGCGTGGCGTTCGAATCGGCCATGCGCTGCCAGGCGTCGGTGAGTGAATCCCGCAGCTCCCGGAAAGCCTGGGCGAGGCTGTCCACCTCGGTGATCTGCGACGTGATCGTCACCGGCGCATCGTACCGTCCATCACGCATGGCATTGGCCACGGCCGTGAGCTCGGTGACCGGCCGCGCCACCACCCGCGACACCAACAGGATCGATACCAGCGCCAGGATGATGATCCCGAGCAGCGAGGCATACAGTGGCCGGTTCAGTGCCGTGATCGTCTGCTCGATCTGCTCCTGCGACATGGCCACCACCAGTTCCCCGCGCATGGCGTCGGTCTGGATGGGGGCCACGGCCCGGAGGTAGCGGTCGTCGGTGCGCGACAGGACGAGCGCGGTCGGCGTGTCGCGCGGATTCACCGCGAAGACCTGCGCGCTGTCGGGCCCCGGTCCCTGCAGCACGATGGCGACGAAGGCGAAATCATTCGCGGCGGTCGTGACCTCGATGGTGCGGGCCAGCGCCGAGTACTGCTCGCGTTCGATGGCCAGTTCCACACCGAGGGCAGCCACCTTCGCCATTTCGTTCACACGGCTGGCGATGTTACCGCGCATGACGGCACCCTGCCGGCCTGCATACACAAAGCCCAACGCGGTCAGCGACACCGTGAGGACGATCGCCAAGGGCAACCAGATTCGGAAGCTGATGCTGTTCAGTACTGCGCGAACACGCGCTTGCGAATCGAGCTGGCGATCGGTCATGCGGACATGGTCCTCAGCGCACGCGCACGAGCAGGGGGCCGGCCGCGCTCACACTGTCGCGCGGCACCAGCGCGATGGCGCCCGGCGTGCGACGAACGTACGACACCATTTCGTCGACCGAATCCACGAAGATCGGCGGTGCCGCGCGCCCCTGAAACACGAGGGCCAGCCAGAACCGCTGCATGCCACCGGGAGAGCTCTTGAACAGCATCCGGGAAATCGTGCCGGCAAACTCGGCCCGAGATGACGGCAGGACCACCGTCACGCGCCGTTCGGACGGCCATTGCGACCGCTCGCCGCGAAACACGGCGCGAAGCCCCGCCGAATCGAGCTCGGCGATTCCGGTGTTGTTGGCGAGGACGACCAGATCGGACGGCTGATCGTGGCCCCCGATCCGCACAGCACCGGGAGGCGCCGACATGGCTCGCAGGTTGCTCCCTCCCAGCATTGCGCATACCAGCACCACGACGCACACTGCCCGACGCGACAGGTGCTGACGCCATGCGTACTGGCGGAAACGTGTCGTTCCACTCATAGGCCGTACGCGAGCTGCAGGCGCAGACCGAACGCGCGGGTCCACGGCATGAACGGATCACTGCCGTGCATCTTGTGTCCCGCCGCCGCATGGGAGAGGCGCTCCCGGCCATACTCCAGCTGCCCCTTCACGTGCACGGTCGGGGCCAGATCGTAGCGCAGCCCCCCACCGACCTTCCACTTCTGCATCGGCAGCACGTGCAGATCGTTTTCGGCAGACTTGAGGTAGTCGCCGAAGACGTACGCCACGACCCCTTCCCGTACACGGGCGCCGGTGTACACGAAGGCCGACGTGTTCACGGCGGCCCCCAGCGAATCCGTATGGTTGCGGTTGACCGACAGTTCGTGCAGGAACTCGGTGCGACGTCCGAACCACGCAATCGAGGCGCTCGCCAGATGAAAATCGACGGGCCCCTTGTAGCTCTGCGCCGAGTGCTGATGCGCACCACCGTGACCGGAATGCGCGCCGTAGCCATTCTCTGACATGTAATCGTGATACACCGACATGCCCACGCGCAGCCCATCGATGGGCTTCATGTGGACGGCCAGCATCGTGGCCGGTGATACCCCGCCCTGATAGGTATCCGTCGAGGAAATCCCGTTCCCCACCATCGCATCGTAACCGAAGCGCAGGCGGCCGAGATTCTGCCCCTGCAGCTGCACGCCCAGCGTGTGCAGCGGCACGAGGTGACTGAAGGCGAACGGCCGATCGATGACCGGAAAGAAGAGCCGGCCGTGGTGGTACACGTCGTTCCAGTAGTTCACTGGCGTGTGCACCTTGCCGGCAATCAGCGCGTGATTGTTGCGCAGCGCGAAGCGCACCAGGGCGCGCTCAAGACTGGCCGCAAAGCCGGTGGCCGAACCACTCACTGGCCGGACGACGGCCTCACCAAGGAACGAGACGCGGTCCGAAAGGGTGGCCACCGCGAAGAGGCTGTGCTCACCAATGGAGAAGTACGCGTCGGTGCTGTCGCGCCGGACCGACGAGAACTCCATGTGCCCGAAGGCATTGATTTGCGTGGTCGGGCGCTGCGCCTCGGCACGAACGGCAGCACTGAGGCCCAGCAATCCGACAATGAGGCAGCGAAGAATTCGCACGGAGAACGGAGGGAGCGGATGAGGTGCGAAGGGTATTCCGAGTCGTAGACTAGGGAATGGATGAGCCTGCCGTAAGGGGCAACGGCGTTCGCCGCGCTCGGGTTTGCATGAATTGGTGATCACCTTGTCGCCGGCGCCGCCACGGAGGGGCGTCAAGCCCGTGACGGCCGAGCGGGCAACCACCTCGCCAACGTGGCATACAGGCGATCGGGGTCGATCGGTTTGGTCTCGAAGTCGTTCATCCCCGCCTCCGCGCACAGCCGGCGGTCTTCGGTCATGGCGTTGGCCGTCATGGCGATGATTCGTACGTCCTGCAAAGCGGGAATGGCCCTGATGTGGCGGGTGGCGGCATAACCGTCCATCTCGGGCATCTGCACGTCCATGAGTACCAGGTCGAAAGAGGTCTGCTCGAGCGCATCAACGGCCTGACGACCATTGTCG
Source organism: uncultured Gemmatimonas sp. (assembly GCA_964577455.1). GTDB lineage: Bacteria > Gemmatimonadota > Gemmatimonadetes > Gemmatimonadales > Gemmatimonadaceae > Gemmatimonas. The sequence continues at coordinate 17,405 of CAZNZG010000035.1, forward strand.
CACATCGTGACCATCACGCCGGCTCTGGTGAGCAGTTTCCTGATGACGACCTGATTGAACGGGTTGTCTTCAGCCACGAGGATCCGCGCGCCGGCCAGCCGGCTCCGCGCTTCGGTCACGTCCATCGTGTCGGCCAGCGGCTTCGCCGGTGCGTCGGAATTGGCGGCAGTGAATCGCGCGGTGAAGCCGAACACGCTACCCTGGCCAATGGCGCTCTCCACCCAGATGCGCCCACCCATCAACTCCGTGAGCTGCTTCGCGATCGCCAGGCCAAGGCCGGTACCGCCGTGCCGGCGGGTGTTGGAGCTGTCGGCCTGACTGAATGGCTGGAACAGCGTGCTGATCTGCGCATCGGTCAGGCCAATGCCGGTGTCGCGCACGCGAAACTCCAGCACGACGCTGTCGTCATCGGGCGCGGGGGGGAACGCTGCACGGATCACATCGACCTCCACTCCGCCGCGGTCGGTGAATTTCACCGCGTTGCCGGCAAGGTTCAGCAGAATCTGCCCGAGGCGGAGCGCATCACCGGTCAGCAGCGGCGGAACGGCCTCGTCGATCCGCATCGTGAACCGCAGCGCCTTCTCGCGCGCCAGATGTCCGCAGATGTTGTCCACCTGATCGAACGTGGTCTGCAGCGAGAACGGCCGCTGGTCGAGTTCCACCTTGCCGGCATCGATCTTCGAAAAATCGAGGATGTCGTTGATCACGGCGAGCAGATCTTTCGCGGACCGATGCACCCGGGTCACGTAGCCAAGGGCCGGTTCGCTCAGCGCTTCCTGCAGGCACAGATACGACATGCCGATGATCGCGTTCATCGGCGTGCGGATCTCATGACTCATGTGGGCCAGGAACTGGCTCTTGGCGCGATTCGCCTGATTGGCGTACTCCACCGCCAGCTGCATCTCGGCAAGCTGGCGCTCGGCGGCCAGATGTTTGCGCCGCTCCGTGAGATCACGCACCGAGACGATGTCCGACGACGCCTGGAGCCCCGAGGCGCGCGCCACCGTGAATTCGGCCTCGAACGTCGTACCGTCGAGGTGCGCGGCCATTCCTTCGTGCACGGCGTTCGGCGCGTCGAGACGGCTCGCCGTACGCCAGCGGTCGGCCTCCGGCAGGACGGCCGAGAGGCGATGACCATGGACATTCCCGAAGAGCGCGTGGGCCCGGGCGTTGGCGATGGTCACCACGCCGTCGTTGTTGACGACGAGCAGGGCGTCGGGGCTCTGATCGAAGAGCGCACGCAATGTGCGCTGCGTACTGGTCTGCGTGATGAAAGCCCCGAGCAGCTGTCCGACCTGCTCGAGCAATCGCGGGAGCCGATCATAGCCCGGATAGGCGTGAGACCCCGCAAACTCGATCACGGCAAGGACGCCTTCGCTGCCGATGACGGGAACAGCGCACACGGTGCGGATCCCGGTCCGGAAGGCCGACTCTGCGCGCCGCGAAAGTCGCCCGGAGCTGTCGCTCACCCAGAAATCGGTGCGCTGACAGGGCGCCGCCGTGCCCCACGCCACCCCGGGGGCGCCCACCCCCTGCAGCCACTCGGTGCCGGCGGCGAACGGCAGGCGCGAGGTGATCTGCACCCATTCCTCGTATGGCGGCGACGAGGCGGCGCCGGTCACGAAGTGCAGGGTTGGGCGCCCAGGCTCCACGGTCCACACGCAGGCGGCCCGCACGTCGAGGGTGCCGACGAGCGTTTCGGTGACCAGGCGCGCGGCCTCCTCGATCGAATGACACTGGAGCAATCGATCGCCCACCACCCGGGCCACCGCCGCGTGGCTGCCGGCGATCCGGAGCTCGGTGACGTCCGTGTAGGTGCTGATGTATCCCGCGGCGGTTCCGGTAGCGCTGTAGATCGGCGCCCCCTCGACGAGTGCCCAGTATTGTTCGCCCGACTTCCGGTAGTGCAGGAGTTCGGCCGATGCCGCACGCCCCTCGGCCCGCGCCATCGTCAGCGCATCGCGCACATCGGGTACGGTATCAGGGCCATTGAGGATCGCGTCGACCGGCCGCCCGATCACCTCCGGGAGCGTGTACCCCGTCTGCCGGCAGAAGTGGTCGTTCACCCACTCGATGCGATCGAGCACATCGGACACGATCACCAGGTTGCGGGATCGCTCCGCGAGGGCGCGGAACACCTCGATCTGACGCTGCGTCTCGACGGTCGCGATGGCCACGGGGGGCGGTTCGTCGAGAGCGTGCGTCATGGAACGGTCAGCGCGCGCGCGCGTCGGCCGCGAGGGTGTACGTGCCGGTCAGGGTGGCCGAGGCCAGCACATGGCCGTCGATGGCCTGTCGCACGGCACGGCCGTCGACCACGCCGTCCATCGGGCATCGTGCCACGTCGAGTGCGTACAGCGTGAAGGTGTACGGGTGAATGACCGTGTCGTTGAAGGGCGGGCAGGGGCCGTCGTAGCCGAAGTAGTTCCCCTCCATCGCCGGATCACCCTTGAACCAGAGCGTATAGTCGTTGATGCCGTGCCGCCGGCCGTCGGCGGTCTCGGGGCCGGGCTTGCCGTGGGGCTGGATCCCCTCCGAGCCATATCCCTCGGGGATGGCGCGCTCGTCTGCCGGGATGTCCATGAGCACCCAGTGGAAGAAGTCGAAGCGCGGCAGGTCGAAGGGGATGCGCCGGTCCTCCTTGTTCACGTCGTCGGCCACGGTGGGCACCTCAGCATCGTGGCAGAGCAGCACGAAGCTCCGGGTGCCCGTGGGCACATCAGACCACATCAGCGCCGGCGAGCGGTTGCTGGAGAGCGCCATGCGCGTGTCGGGATCCGGGCGCGCGAAGGCGAACTCCGGGGGAATGGGGGCGCCGTGGGCGAACGACGGGGATTCGAGCTTCACGCGGATGCCTCGGAAAGTGGGCCGTGTGGGACGGTCGCCAGCAATGGATGAGCCTGCCAGCGAGCGACGCTCCCCGGTTTTCCAAAGTAACGAAGGCGAGAGCCACACCCCTCTCGCCACGAACGTATGCCTGCCGCTCGCTGGTTCCGGGTGGTGGTTCCGGCTGGCATGTCGTTGGTCGCCAGTTGCACTGGCGCCCGGAGCGCTTGTTGCTTGATAGCTTATCTGCTATCGTTGACACGTGTCCCGTGACTTATCGCCCGCTGACGCCCTAAGGCAGCTTCGCCAAGCGGCTGGGTTGAGCCAGCGCGAACTCGCCGCGTGCGCGGGAACGGCGCAGTCGGTCGTCGCCCGCATCGAATCGTCGACGACGGATCCGTCGTGGGCGACGCTGCAGCGCCTCGCCAGCGCTGCCGGTGGCCGGATCGTCCTGCAGGTCGAGCCTGCGATCGAGCTGGACCCACAGCTCCTCGATGACGTGCCGCGCATTCTGGCGATGTCGCCGGAGGATCGGTTGCGCGAGGTTGCCGCGATCAGCCGTTTCACCGTGGGCGCGCGCCGTGTCTGACGTGCGCCCGCTGGATCCGGAGCTGCTGTTCGCCACGCTCGCCCGTCATGGTGTGTCGTTCGTGTTGATCGGCGCCCTTGGCGCGCGATTGTACGGGTTTCCGCGTGTCACGGCGGATGCGGACATCACACCGGCTGCATCCGCTGACAACGTCGCGCGCCTTGCCGCCGCCCTTCGTGACCTCGATGCGCGCGTGTACACCGATGGCATCCCCGAGGGACTGCCGTTCGACTGCAGCCCGGTCATGCTGTCGCGGAGTGCGCTGTGGAACCTCGTCACGAATGCGGGGCGCGTGGATATTGCCTTTCGCCCTGCCGGTACCGACGGTTACGACGACCTCGTGCGCGATGCGGAAGCGTTCGAGGTCTTCGGCATATCGCTGCGCGTCGCCAGCCTCGATGCGATCATTCGCAGCAAGCGGGCCGCCAACCGTCCGAAAGACGGACCGGACGTGATCATGCTGGAGAAGATTCGCGCGCGGTGGGGCTAAACAAAAACCCCGCAGCGACCGGAATCGTTGCG
>CAZNZG010000036.1:0-14875 GCA_964577455.1 uncultured Gemmatimonas sp.
CGAGAGCATCAACACCACCGCGTCGGCCGCGACGACGTGGTACCTCGGCGACCTGAGCCGGGCGTTCGGCTACCTGGAAGCGTGGACGCCGACGGTGGTCAACTTCGGCACCGGCACCGGCGAGGACTTCGACCCCAGCGAGGACTTCGGGTCCTCGATCCATCTGAGGATCTCGTAGGCCTGCTTGCCCCAGCGGATGTAGATCCTGCGGCCGCCCGTGGGCTCGCCGCGCCCCAAGGGAGACACCCTCGACGCGCTGGTGCTGGAGCTCGAGACGCGCATCGACTCGGCCGATGCCCTCGCCCCCGACCCGGGGCGCCGCACCTTTCAGCGGTTGAATCGCGCCGAGTACCAGTCGGCGGTGCAGCAGCTCCTGGGGCTCGATGTGGATGCCTCGAACTATCTCCCCGCCGACACGAAGAGCGACAACTTCGACAACATCGCCGACGTGCAGGCGCTCTCGCCCACGCTGCTCAGCGCGTACCTGCGCGCGGCGGGCGACATCAGCTGGCTGGCCGTGGGCAACCCCAAGGCCAGCGCCGCCTCGGCGATCTACACGATGCCCAAGATGGCGTCGCAGACGGCACACGTGGAGGGTACCCCCTTCGGCACGCGTGGCGGAATGGTGGTCACCCATACCTTCCCGGCGGACGGCGAGTATCGTTTCGGCGCCAACTTCTTCCACGAGACCACCGGCGCCTTCGCGGGTGGGCTCGCTCGCGGTGAGGCGCTGGAGATCGCCGTGGATGGTGAGCGGGTGGCGCTGATCGAGATCGATCGCTTCATGCACGCCAGCGATCCCAACGGTGTGGCGCAGGCGGCGCTGCCGGTGCGCGTGACGGCCGGCCCGCACCGGGTGTCGGCGGCGTTCGTGCCGCCGCGCTTTCAGGGGGTGGTGCAGGATCTCGTCTCGCCGCTGAAGTACTCGCTCAACAGCACATCGAACGCGGTGGCGTATGGCTTCTCCCTGCTGCCGCATTTGCGCGAACTGTCCATCACCGGCCCCTTCGCGCCAACGGGCGTGAGCGACTCGCACATCCGGCGTCGCCTCTTCAGCTGCCGTCCGGTTTCGGAAGCCGGTGAGCGTCCGTGCGCCCAGTCGATCATCACGCGGCTTGGTACGCAGGCGTACCGCCGACCACTCACCGACGAGGATCGGGGTGGGCTGATGGCGCTCTACGACGCCGGCCGGAAGAGCGGTGGCAGCTTCGAGCAGGGCATCCGGCTGGCCCTAGAGGGCATTCTCGCGAGCCCGGACTTCGTGTTCCGCTTCGAGCGGGCTCCCAGCACGGCAGCACCGGGCGCCGTGTACGCCCTGCGCGATCTCGACCTTGCCTCGCGCCTGTCGTTCTTCCTCTGGTCGGCGCCGCCTGATGCGCCGCTGCTCGAGGCGGCCACACGTGGTCTGCTGTCGAAACCGGGCGGGCTGGAGCGCGAAGTGAAGCGCATGCTGGCCGACCCGCGTGCCCAGTCGCTGTCCACGCGCTTCGCCGCGCAGTGGCTGCGGCTCCCGGACCTCGACGTGGTGACCCCCGACATCCGACAGTACCCGGATTTCGACGAGCAGCTCAAGAACGGGATGCGTCGCGAGACGGAGCTCTTCTTCGACGATCTCGTGCGGCGCGACCGTCCGGTGCTCGACCTGTATCGCGCCGATTACACCTTCGTGAACGAACAGCTCGCGCAGCACTACGGCATACGCGGCGTGGTGGGCTCGGCGTTTCGCCGTGTGCGCTACCCCGACACCACCATGCGTCGCGGGCTGCTCTCGCACGCCAGCATTCTCACGCTCACGTCGCACGCCACGCGCACCTCGGCGGTGGACCGCGGCAAATGGGTGATGGAAGTGTTGCTCAACAGTCCGCCGCCACCGCCACCGCCGGGCGTGCCCGATCTCGAGGCCACGCCGGGCGACAACGGCGGCCGGCCGCTCACGGTGCGCGAGCGCATGGAGCAGCACCGCAAGAGTGCGGCGTGCGCCAGCTGCCACAAGATGATGGACCCCATCGGTCTTGCCCTCGAGCAGTACGACGCGACGGGCAAACTGCGCCGCCGCGACAACGGCATGCCCATCGACTCCAAGGGAGACCTGTGGGACGGCAGCGTGGCCAACACGGCCCCGGAGCTGCAGGCAGCGCTGCTGCGCCGTGAGGAGGCGCTGCTGCGCACCTTCACGCGCAATCTCATGGCGTACGCCGTGGGCCGGCGCATGGAGGCGCGCGACATGCCGAGTGTGCGTCGGATCGTGCGCGATGCCACGGCGCAGCAACATCGCCTGAGCGCCTACATCCTCGGCGTGGTGCGCAGCCCCGCCTTCCGCATGCAGAAGTTCGAGTCGACCACCACCGTGGAGAGCGGCGCCAACGGCGCGGCTCCCGCTCGCTGAGACCGTCATGGCCAACCTGATCCGCAAGCCGCTCGATCGCCGCACCTTCCTGAAGGGGATGAGCACGATGATCGCGCTGCCCTATCTCGACGCAATGATGCCGGCCGCGCTGTCCCGGTCGGCGCACGCCGCGGCGCACCGGGCGGCGAATCCCACGCGGTTGCTCGCGCTGGAAATGGTACACGGTGCCGCCGGCTGCGCGCCGTTCGGCCTCACCGAGCATCTGTGGGCACCGCCCACGACCGGCAGCGGCTTCGACCTGAGCAAGACCTCGCTCTCGCCGCTCGAGTCGTGGCGCAAGTACCTCACGATCATCAGCAATACCGACGTGCGCATGGCCGAGGCCTACAAGCCGGAGGAGATCGGCGGCGATCATTTCCGTTCGAGTGCGGTGTTTCTCACACAGTCGCACCCCACGCAGACGGAGGGCTCCGACATCTTCGCGGGCACGTCGCTCGACCAGATGTACGCGCAGCGCTTCGGTCAGGCCACACCCATCCCGAGCATGCAGCTGTGCATCGAGCCACTCGATCGCGCCGGCGGCTGTGCGTACGGGTACTCGTGCATGTACACCGACTCGATCAGCTGGGCGTCGCCCACCGAGCCGCTGCCCATGATTCGCGATCCGCGCGTGGCGTTCGAGCAGCTCTTCGGGGCCGGGGGCACGCCCGAAGAGCGGGCGATGCGCAATCGCAGCACGGGGAGCATCCTCGACTGGATTACGGGGCGCGTGGCGCAGCTCAACCGCGAGCTGGGTGCCGCCGACCGGCAGCGCATGGATCAGTACCTCGAACACATCCGTGAAATCGAGCGGCGCATTCAGCAGGTGGAGAAGCGCAACGCCTCGGGGGAGGAGCGCGAACTGGCCGGTGCGCCCGCAGGTGTGCCCGACAACTTCGGCGATCATGTGAAGCTCATGTTCGACCTGCAGGTGCTCGCCTTGCAGGCCGACATGACGCGCGTGTTCTCGTTCAAGCTGGGGCGCGACGCCTCGGCACGCGTGTATCCCGACAGCGGCGTGATGACCGGCTTCCACCCCGCCTCGCACCACGGCAACAACCCGGCGCGCGTGAAGGAGTTCGCCGAGATCAACCGGTATCACGTGAGCCTGCTGCCGTATCTGCTCGACAAGCTGAAGAACACCATGGATGGCGAGGCGTCGCTGCTCGACAGGACGACGATCATCTACGGCTCGCCGATGTCGGACAGCAACACGCACAACCATCGTCGTTGCCCGCTCATCCTGCTGGGTGGTGGCCACGGGATCGCCTCGGGCAACCAGCATCTCAAGGCCCCGGACGGCACGCCGATGGCCAACGTGATGCTGACCCTCATGCACCGTCTGGGGATGGACGACTTGCACACGTTCGGTGACAGCACCGGCGAGTTTTCCTTCTGATGCGGGGAGGCACGAAGCGCATGAGACGCGGAGTGTTCGAGGCGCGGCGCGTCGGGGTCCTGGCGGCGCTGCTGGTGGTACCGGTTTCGGCGCATGGCGTGGCGGCGCCGTGGATGGCACCGGTCACGTCCGCGATGGTCGCGCGCGCCCTGACCACACCGGCGGCGGCGCCGATTGCCGATGCGGCGATGCAGGGCAACGTGGCAGCCGTGCGCGCGCTGCTGGCCAAGGGCGTTGATGCCAATACGCCGCAGGCCGACGGGATGACGGCACTGCACTGGGCAGCGCACCGCGGTGACTCCACGCTGGCCGGGGTGCTCCTCAGGGCGCGGGCGAATGTACAGGCCGTGACGCGCGTGGGCGGCTATCAGCCGCTGCATGTGGCGAGCGAAAGCGGTGCGGCGGGCGTGGTGCGTCTGCTGCTGGTGGCGAAGGCCAGTCCGCGCGCGCTGACCACCGAAGGCGTGTCTCCGCTGCATCTGGCCGCGGTCGCCGGCGTCCCGCAGGTGATCACGGCACTCACCAGAGCCGGCGCCGACGTGAATGCGGTGGAGCCGGGGTGGCAGCAGACGCCGCTGATGATCGCGGCCGCCAAGGGGCGGACGGAAGCGGTCCGTCTCCTGCTCAAGGCCGGTGCCGATCCGCGCCGCACGGCACGTACGATGGACATCATGGCGAGCGCCGCGCAGGACCGGCAGGCCAAGATGCGCCGTGACGCGGTGCTGCAGGAGCTTCGCGCGAAACAGGGGCAGGCCAACAACCCCAACTGGCTCCCCACCCCCGAGCAGGTACAGGCGGCGGTGAAGGCCTCGCGTGCAGTGGAGGCGGCATCGGCCACCGGCGAAGCGATTGCCGGCGTGCGGGCCGCCACAGCCGCCGAGGAGGCACGTTTGGCGGCGCAGGGAGGTCGAGGGCTCGACGACGACAATCCGGCCTACAACGAGCTGCTGGGCGTGCAGGGCGGGCTCACGGCCCTCCTGCTCGCGGTACGCGAAGGCGAAATCGAAACCTCGATGGCGCTGATCGACGGCGGCGCCGACATCGATCAGGTGAGCGCGGGCGACAAGACCAGCCCGCTACTGATGGCCGCCATCAACGGACACTATGATCTGGCCATGCGCCTCGTGTCGCGCGGCGCCGATCCCAATCTGGCGAGCGATGCCGGCGCGGCACCGCTGTTCACGATCCTCAACAAGGAGTGGGCGCCCAGCACCCGCACCCCGCAGCCGGCATTCCAGCTGCAGCAGCGCGCCACCTATCTGGAGGTGATGGCCGCGCTCATCAAGGCCGGTGCGAATGTGAACGCCCGTCTGTCGCGATCGCTTTGGTACACCACGTACAATCGCGACAACCTTGGCGTGGACTTCAACGGCGCCACCCCGTTCCTGCGCGCGGCCTACGCCACCGATACGGCAGCGATGAAGATGCTCCTTGCCGCCGGTGCGGATCCGAAGATCGGCACCATTCGGCCGCCGGCGCGCGCGCGTCGCCCCGGCGCCGCCGCACCGACCGCTGCGGATCCGTCAGGCGTTCCCCCGGTCCCACCGGGCGGGCTCGGCATCATGCCCATCCACGCCGCCGCGGGCGTGGGGTACGGCACGGGCTTCGCCGCCAATGACCATCGGCACGTGACCAACGGGTGGATGCCCACGGTCAGGTTTCTCGTGGAGGAGCTGGGTGCCGACGTGAACGCGCGCGACTTTGCCGGCTACACGCCACTCCATCACGCCGCCGCACGCGGCGACAACGAGATGATCCGCTATCTCGTGTCGAAGGGCGCCGATCCCAAGGCAGTCGCCCGCTCGGGGCAGACCACCGTGGACATGGCCAACGGCCCCGTGCAGCGCACCTCGCCGTATCCCGAGACGATCGCCCTGCTGGAGAGTCTGGGCGCGAAGAACAACCACCGGTGCATCAGCTGCTAGACTGACGCGCCGTGGCGCGCGATCGGCGGGTCGGCTTCCGGGAGACCGAATTCGAAGCGCGTGCCGGTCGCTGACGTCTCGGCGACGCGCACGAACCCGCCGTGCTGTTTGGCGATCCCGTACACGGTGGAAAGCCCGAGGCCGGTGCCCTTGCCGATGTCCTTCGTCGTGAAGAACGGTTCGAAAATGCGCTCACGGATGGCTGGAGGAATGCCAGTACCGGTATCCGATACCTCGACGACCGCGTATCGGCCGGTGCGCTCGGCGACCACTCCACGATCCCGCAGTTGCACGACATCCAGCCGGGCACTGTGCAGGGTGACCGTGAGCCTGCCGCCCTCCGGCATCGCGTCCCGTGCATTGAGGACGAGGTTCATGATCACCTGCTCGAGCATGGACCCGTCGGCCTCCACCCAACGCAACGCTCCCGATGGCGGGACCTCGAGCGTGATCTCATCAGGCAACATGCGGCGGAGGGAGTGGCAGGTGTCGTCCACGAGACTTGCCAGATCGACCAGCTTCATGGTGGTCGCCTGCTTCTGGCTGAACGTCAGCAATTGACGCGTGAGCCGAGAGGCGCGGGCAACCGTGTCCTCCATTTCGCTCACGAGACTCTGATTGTCGCCCACGGTGCCGGGCGCTTCGCGCAGCTCGTGTACCTGGAGCGTCATTGCGGCCAGAATGTTGTTGAAGTCGTGGGCCACGCCGCCAGCCAGCTTCCCAACCGCCTCGAGATGACGACTGTCACGCAGTTCACGCTCGCGCTGCAGGAGTGCTTCGGCGGCACGAGCCTGCTGTTCGGCAGCGGCGCGACGTTCTTCGAGTGCCGCACTGAGCGTCAGACCGCTGATCGTCATGAGTGCGATGTACACTTGCATGCGAAGCAGACGCGCATCCGGGGTGACACCGCCGAGCGCCGTGGACTGCGGATCGAGCAAGAGCGGCAGCCCCACCAGGATGATCAGCAGCAGGCTGGCTGTCACGCCACGCAGTCCGTAGCGCAGCGCCGTCCACATGACCGGTAACGCGAGGGCGTAGGGTGGGACGTCCACCATGTCGAAGAGCACGGTACCGCGGAACGCCAGAATCGCTCCGGCCGTCACCACGGCCGCGAGCAGCGAGATTTCGACTCCTGCCTGGAGTGCGGACACCTGCGCGGCACTGCCGACCGGGGAGCGGCGTCGCCACGCGACGGCGAGTGGCGTGAAGAGGAGCATCCCGAGTGCACCGCCCACCCACCAGGTGATGAACCCCTGCCAGAATGCGCCGTCGGTGGCCGCGGAAAGCACACCGGCGATCACGGCGGTCGGAGACACCGCCGCCAGCGTCGCCAGCACGAGCGCTGGTACGTCGCGGACCCGCGAGATGAGGCGCGACTGGTCGGTCCACCGTCGGAGAAGCATGGCACACGCCCACGCTTCGGTCCAACCGAGCACGATGTACGCGAGGGTCACCGCGGACGGTCGCACGAGCCCATGCGACACCAGTTGGCCGGCCACCGAGAGGGTCAGCAGCACTACGACAGGATGTATCGCCGGCAGCAGCACCAGCGCGGCCACCATCAATCCGGCCGGGGGCCAGAGTGGCGTCATGGGATTGCCGTCCACGAGGAGCAATGCGGACAGCCGGTGCACCACGCCGTACACGAGCGCGAGGATCGTCAGCTCTTTCCACGCGGCCGTACGGAGACCGGTCCATCGCGACCAGAGGGCATTCACCAGACTGGAATCCTGAGAGGGGCGTAGGGCGCGGCTGCTCGCCTAACCTTCGCCAAGCCGGACTCATCTGTAAAGGCGCGCGCGCGCGAATACGTCCCGTCCGACAGCCTTCATCGATCGCGGCGCCGGCAAGGCATGGTTGTTTCCGGATGCGGCCGGTCGTCACGGCATCGACATCATCGCTTTACGTCGGCGTTGCGGGACCGATATGGGGACGTCACGGGGCATGGGGAGCTTTCCGGTCCATGATCCCTCTCCTGCAGCGCCTCGACGCCAGTGACCGCGCCATCTTCGCCCGCCTCTGCCTCACCCCCACCTGCGGTGGAGCGCGGCGACTGTTCTGGTCGGCCATCACGCACCTGGGGGGTGCGCGCGCCAGTATCGGGCTCACGGTAGCAGCCCTCGTCTTTCCGCAGGTCCATGGACCACTTGTGTGGAACACCCTGCTACTGCTCGGCTGGTCGCACCTCGCCGTGCAACTGGTGAAGCGGACGGTTGGCCGTCCCCGCCCCACGGAAAAACTGGCGCTCGAGTCGCTCGTGCAGGTGCCCGACCGCTTCTCCTTCCCCAGCGGGCACTCGTGCGCGGCGATGGCGGTTGCTTTGGGATTCGCCTCGGCGTTTCCGATCCTGGCGCTGCCGCTACTGGGACTGGCCATGCTGGTCGGATTCTCCCGCGTCATGCTCGGCGTGCATTACCCGGGCGACGTGCTCGTGGGGCAGCTCATCGCGCTCGTCACCGCGTATCCGCTGCTGGGCTGACGTGATGACAATGAGGCTGGCGTTGCCGGTGCCGATGGCATCGGGCAACGTGACGTTCCGTGCGGGTCGTTCGCCATTGCCGCCGCGATTGCGCGACGAGGCGACACTGGGGGTGCTCGATGCCACCGAATGGTTCGGGGAGACGAGCGGTGGCATCCGCACCTATCTCACTGAGAAGGCGCGCTATGTGGCCGCGCGGCCGGAGTTTCGACACACGATCGTGGTACCTGGCCAACAGGACGCCATCGAAGACAACGCCGGTGTCCGGTTTCTGCGGCTGCAGGGGCCGCCCATCCCGCGCCATCGTCCCTACCGCTTCATGCTCGCTACCCGCTCGATATCGCGCATCGCGCGCCACGAGCGCCCCGACATCATCGAAGTGGGCAGTCCGTTCGTAGTGCCGTGGATCGTTTCGCACGCCACGCGCGACCTTGGCATTCCCATGGTCTGCTATCACCACACGGATGTGGCCGGCGTTCTGTCGCGCAACTTTCCCACCACGGGAGGCGTGCGGCGCCGCGTTTCGGATGGCGCCTGGCACTACCTGCGCTGGCTGGAGCGTCGCTGTGCCATGACGATCGTGGCCACCGCGGGAGGCGCACGCGACCTACGCGCCCACGGGATCTCGCGTGTGGTCCAGGTGCCGCTGGGTGTGGATCTCGACACCTTCTCGCCGAACCGCCGGCGCCGGCGAGACGAGACCCGCGCCGAACACGGGCTGCCTCCTGCACCGCTGGCACTCTTTGCCGGCCGCTTCGCCCGCGAGAAGGAGTTGCATGTGGTACTCGACGCGTGGGCACGAGTGGAGAAAGCCTGTGGAGCCCGTCTGGTACTCGTAGGCGCGGGGCCCGATGAGGCGCGCTTGCGCGCGCACCCGTACGCCGACCGTGTCCACTTTCTCCCATTCGTGAACGATCGCGCCGCACTGGCGGATCTGCTCGCGGCTGCCGACGTGTACGTGGCCTCCGGTCCGGCGGAAACATTCGGTTTGTCGGCGGTGGAAGCCATGGCATGCGGCACGCCGGTACTGTCGGCGGGGCGCGGGGCGGTGGCCGAGCACGTGGCGCGGAGCGGTGCCGGGCACACCTACGATCCCGGTTCGGCCACGTCGGCCACGCAGGCAGCGATGGCACTTTTTGGAGACGACCTCGCACGGCTCGGGGAGCGCGCGCACGCCTTCGCGGCGTCGGAGCACGACTGGAACAACGTGTTCGATCGTCTGTTTGCCGTGTACCGCCAAGTGCTCGCCGCACGCGCATGACACGCGACGAACCGCTGCCGACGCGCTCGATGCAGGGCGTCCGTCTTGCGCTGTTCACGGATACGTACGCGCCACAGGTGAACGGCGTGTCGCGCACCCTCGAGCGGCTCGTGCACGCGTTGCGGGAGCGCGGGGGCGACGTGCTCGTCTTCACCACCGCAGATCCTGCGGCGATTCCGGATGCTCACGTGGTACGCTTCGGCAGCCGGCCGTTCTGGGCATATCCGCAGCTGCAGCTGGCGTGGCCTTCCTCGCGTGAGGTTCTCGCGCGACTCAAGGCGTTTCGCCCCACGATCATCCATGCCGCCACCGAGTTCGGCGTGGGGTTGGCTGGACGCCGGGTCGCCCGACGGCTCGGCGTCCCGTTTGTGTCGTCGTATCACACCAGCTTCACCGCCTACGCCGCGCACTATGGCCTGGGCGCGCTGGCCTTTCCCGGGTGGGCCTTTCTGCGGTGGTTCCACAATGGCGGGCTTCGCACCTATTGTCCGACGCAGGCGATCGTTCATGAGGTGGAAGCCCACGGCTTCGAACGGTGTGCCGTATGGTCGCGCGGCGTGGACACGGCCCGTTTTTCACCGCGCTATCGCTCGGTGGCGTTCCGTGCGCAGCTGGGCGCGAGCGATGAGACGGTGGTAGCGGCATACGTGGGACGCCTTGCTCCGGAGAAGGGTGTAGCAGTGGCCCTCGAGGCGGTCCGTCTGGCCATGGAAGCGCGCCCTGACCGACTTCGGCTGGTCGTCGTCGGAGACGGCCCCTTCGACCACGAAGCACGGGCGGCGGCACCGCGTGGCTCGACCTTCACCGGTCGACTGGAGGGTCAGGGGCTGAGCGAGGTGTATGCGAGCAGTGATGTGCTGCTCTTCCCCAGTACCACCGATACGTTCGGCAACGTGATGCTCGAGGCCATGGCGTCCGGGACGCCGGTGATCGGCGCCGACGTGGGACCAACACGCGAAACGCTGCTTCCCGGGCGGGGTTGGGTGGCTGCCGCCGGCTCTCCCGAGGCGTTTGCCGCGCACTTGATCGGGCTGGTCGACGACCGGATTTCGCTGCGGGTGGTGCGCGACGAAGCGCTGGCCCATGCCGGCGCGCGCTCCTGGCGTGCCGTGTGGGATACCCTCTTTGCCGATTACCTCAGGCTGCAGGCAGCATCTGCCAGCGCTCGTGGCGAGCCGGTGCCGACACCGGCCGCGTGACAAGATAGCGGAGAATCGCGTCGAGCCGATCGATTTCCCGCGTACACGACATCGCCTCTTCGGTGTCACGCGCGCCACTCCGCACACGTTCGTGCAGTGAGGCATCATCCATCACCCGTGCCATGGCGCTGGCACAGCCATCCACGTTGCCCGGCGTGAAGGCAAGGCCATTCCGTGCATGCTCGAGGTAGTCGGCCACACCGCCGGCCTGACAGGCAATGACCGGGAGCCCCGAGGCCATCGCTTCGAGCACGACGAGCCCCAGCGTTTCGGTCTCTGACGCGAAGACGAAGGCATCGCTGCTCGCATACAGGGCCGGAAGGTCGGAGGTGCGATCGACGGCCCCGAGGAAGGTGACCCCGGCGCCGGCGCGGGCCCGCAAGGCGGCCTCACTGGGACCGGTGCCGGCGATCAGCAGCCGCACCGCATGCGCGGGTCGGCTCACTTGCAGCCGCGCAAACGCCTCGAGTAGCAGCTCCACGTTCTTCTCGGGCGCCAGCCGCCCCACGAACAGGAAGGTGAATGCCGGCCCCATCGCGAAGCGGTGGCGCGTAAGCAGCGAGAAGTGCCGCGGATGGAACTGCTCGACATCGATTCCCCCGCCCCACACATCGGTGCCCGACACCCTGAGCGCGTTCAGGTCACGCTGGGCGGTGCGGGAAGGGACGAGCGTTCGAGCGGCCCGGCGATGGAACCGGCCGATCCAGCGTCGGACGAGCGGCCGGAGGATGGGGACACCGTACGCATCGCAGTAGCGCGAAAAGTCGGTGTGGTAGGTGGTGCACACCGGAATGCCTCTGGCGCTGGCCTCGAGCAGCCCGGCGCGCCCGATCAGCAGCTCGGTGGCACAGTGCACCACGTCGGGGCGAAAGCTGTCCAGGAGGGCGCCCACGCGCCGTCTCGACGGCCACGCCAGACGAACGTCGGGATAGGGCGGCCACGACCATGCACGTACCCCGAAGCGGGGGACGTCGGCGAGCTCGCGAAGGACCGACGGCGCCGTTGACCCGTAGGCCGGGGCCATGACCCCGCACTCCCAGCCACGAGCCCGCAACCCGGCGACCATGGTGGCCGTGACCACGCTCACCCCGTTGAGCTGCGGCGGGAAGGTGTCGGTACAGAAGAGGATACGCATGCTGCAGGGTGGGGCGCGTAGGTCACGCGGCGATCAACGGTGCGCATCCAGTCCGTAACGACCGTGGTCATGATGAACCACGCTTAACCAGAGTTGTATCGTCTGGTATCACGGATAGTCGCCTTGTGACGGATTTGTTGCGGTCCGGCCCAGCAGGTGGGATGTTTTCCCATCGTTTGGTCCGCTTGGTGGTGCCGTTTCCCTCACGGAGAGTTTCCGCATGCGACGTGTCTTCTGCAGGTCGGTGGTGCAGTCTGGTCTGGCAGTGCTTCTGGGCGGTGTGGCGATGACCGTCGATGCGCCGGTGCTCAGGGCGCAGGCGACCGGGACGGTCGAAGGCAAAGTGAGCATTGGTGGCTCCGGTGAGGCACTGCAGGGTGCCTCCGTGGGCGTGGTCGGCACGCAGGTGGGCGCGATCACTCGGGCCGACGGCACGTACCGGTTCTCGTTGCGCGCCGGCACCTACGAACTGCGCGTGCGCATGCTTGGGTACGCCGGCAAGACGGCGAGCATTACCGTGGCCGCCGGCGGCAAGGTCACGCAGAACTTCACCCTCGAGAAGTCCACCACGCAGCTCGAAGCCGTGGCCGTCACCGGCTCCCGTGGCGGTGAGCGTACGCTCGTGAGCAGCCCGGTGCCGGTCGACGTCATCAACGCCAGTGACCTCAAGACCACGGGCCGCGTGGAAACGGCGCAGATGCTGCAGGCAGCGGCCCCGTCGCTCAACTTCCCGCGTCCGGCCGTGGCCGACGGCACCGACCACGTCCGCCCGGCCACACTGCGTGGCCTGGCCCCCGACCAGACCTTGGTGCTGGTCAACGGCAAGCGCCGCTACACCAGCGCGCTCATCAACAACAACGGGACCGTAGGTCGCGGCACGTCGGCGGTGGACCTCAACGCCATTCCGGCGTCGATGATCGACCGCATCGAAATCCTGCGTGACGGTGCCGCCGCCCAGTACGGCTCCGACGCCATTGCCGGCGTGATCAACATCATCCTCAAGGGTGCCTCCCCGGGCGGCGCGTCGATTCAGGCCGGTCAGTTCAACACCGACGTGGAAGGCCTCGGCAAGCGCAACGACGGTGGCAACGTGACCGCCAGCGCCGACCAGGGCTACTCGTGGGGCAACGGCAGCTACGTGCACGCCGGTGTGGAGTGGCGCAACCGTGCGATGACCAATCGCGCCTTCGACGATCCGCGTCAGCAGTATCTTGCCGGCGATCCGCGTGAGGCCACCGCGCGCCGCAGCACGCACTGGTCGGGCGATGCCGCCACCGCCGACGTGGTCGGCATGATCAACGCCTCGCAGAACATCAACGAAAATCTGCAGCTCTACGGCTTCGGATCGTTCGGTCGTCGCGATGGACGCTCCACCGGTTTCTTCCGCCGCCCGTTGCAGGTCACGCAGGTGGTCGCCCAGCTGCACCCGAACGGCTTCCTCCCCAATATCGAGAGCAACATCGATGACTTCTCGGTGGGTGTGGGGGCGAAGGGCAAGGCCAAGGGATGGGACTGGGATCTGAGCCAGGTCTACGGCAACAACGCGTTCCAGTTCATCGTCTCCAATTCCAACAACGCCTCATTGGGGCTCGCGAGCCCGAAGGTGTTCGACGCCGGCACGCTCGGTTTCGGTCAGGCCCTCACGAACTTCGACATCACGCGTGAAGTGCAGCTGGGTGGCCGTGAAGTCCGCGTGTCGAGCGGTGCCGAACTGCGCTGGGAGAGCTACACCATCGAGCAGGGTGAGGAAGCGTCGTACATCAACGGCCGCGTGCCGGTGCTCGACATCAACGGCGTGCCCGTGCGCAACTCGGCCGGCAACACGACGATCGCGCTCGTGGGTTCGCAGGTGTTCCCCGGCTTCTCGCCGGCCGACGCGACCGACGCGTCGCGTACCGCCACGGCGGCGTATCTCGACATCGAAAGCGACATCACCAAGAAGTGGCTGGTGGGTGCGGCCGCGCGTTTCGAGAACTTCAGCGACTTCGGCTCCAAGGCGACCGGCAAGGTGACCACGCGCTTCGCGCCCACCGAGAAGTTCGCCATCCGCGGCGCCGCCTCGACCGGCTTCCGCGCGCCGTCGCTGCAGCAGAGCTTCTTCACCTCGACCGCGACCACGTTCGTGAACGGTCTGCCGGTCGACATCAAGACGCTCCCCGTGGCGAGCCGCGAAGCACGCCTGCTCGGTGCCCGCGACCTCAAGCCCGAGAACTCGGTCAACCTGAGCGCCGGCATCACGATGCAGCCGTCGAAGAACCTCACCGTGACCGCCGACTACTACGACATCGCGATCACGGACCGTGTCGTGCTGTCGGAGAATTTCATCGGCGCCGGCATCGTGAACTTCTTCACGCAGAACGGATTCACCGGCATCGGTGGCGGTCGCTACTTCACCAACGCCATCAACACCAAGACCACCGGTCTCGACGTGGTGGCCAACTACGGAATCGACCTCAAGGCAAACGGCGTGCTGCGCCTGACCGCCGGCTACAACCAGAACAAGACGCGCGTGACCAAGGTGGTCGTGAACACGCCGCCACAGCTCGGCAACCTGAACGAAACGCTGTTCGGCCGCGCCGAGCGTGGACGTATCGAGGTCGGCCAGCCGCGCAACAACCTCGTGCTGAGCGGCAAC
The DNA here is from genome assembly GCA_964577455.1 of uncultured Gemmatimonas sp. GTDB lineage: Bacteria > Gemmatimonadota > Gemmatimonadetes > Gemmatimonadales > Gemmatimonadaceae > Gemmatimonas. The sequence continues at coordinate 14,420 of CAZNZG010000036.1, forward strand.
TACGAGCGCGGCAACCTCGGCCTCAACGTGCGTGGACAGCGCTTCGGTCAGGTCACCGGCCGTCAGGCGCTGGCCACGGGGACGGCGAGGCAGGTCCCCGACCTCGAGTTGGGCGCCAAGTTCATCACCGACGTGAGTGCGTCGTACAAGCTGCTCAAGCGCACCACGCTCTCGATGGGTGCCGACAACGTATTCGACATCTACCCCGATCGTATCACCGACCTCGGTGACGTGGCCGCCAACTACAGCGGTCAGGGCACGTTCGGTATCTATCGTTACTCCGGTCTGTCACCCTTCGGCTTCAACGGGCGCTTCCTCTACGCACGCCTCGCGTATTCGCTCTGATGACCGATGCAGTACTGCGCGCGGCCCGGAGGATCTCCACCCCGCCGCGCGGCGTTTCCCGTGGGGCGGGTGTGGGTAGGCGGGCCTCAGGACAAGCTGAGCAGTTGTGGG
>CAZNZG010000036.1:14885-21264 GCA_964577455.1 uncultured Gemmatimonas sp.
CCCCGCCGCTCGCGTGTTTTTTGGTTTTGTTTGCCGTTGTTTGTTCGGGGGGGGGGGGTTTTGTTCTCGGCCGGGCCGCGCGTCGTTTCCATTGGGCCGTGTGTCTGAAGGCGTGCATCATGAAATGCTGATCAGTTTTGCGTTTTTTCATGGCGAACGGAGCCGCCGGACCGATATTCATCAGCAGGTGATGCCAATGTCGCTGCGCTGACGCAGTGCACCCGGGAAACCGGGAGTGGTCACCCGGTCTTTCTGCATTCATGCTGCTGTGACGTCGATGAACCGTCGACCCCCCGGGTCCGACCGTACGCGTTTCCTGTTGGCCGGCCTGTGCATGGCCGTGCTCGGTGGCGTCGTGTACGCAACCGGCCTCTCCCTATTTGGCATACCGCTGCCGCTCATCGTGGTGATTGCGATGGGGGCGGTGATCCTCGGTGGGTTCTGGCCCATGCTGCTGGCCGGCTGGGGCGGAATGGCACTGGCCCTCGTGTGGGCTGCGTTGATCGGTGCAGAATTCACGCAGGTCGATGTGGGGCGGCACATCGCCGTGGCCCTTGGCCTCCCTGCCTTTGCCGTGGTCGGCGAGTTCCTTCGCCGGAACCGCACCGCGGCACGAGAGCGACAGCAGCAGGTCGACGAGGCGTACACGAAGCTGCAGATGATGTACGGTCAGCTGGAGGCCGCGCTCGCGGAACAGCACGACCGCCGTGCGCAGCTGGAGGCCATCACCACGTCGGTACCCGGTGTGATCTTTCAGTACGTGGTGCACCGCGACCAGCGTCACGGCTTCGGCTACCTCAGCCCCAACGTGAAGGCGGTATTCGGGATCGACCCCGAAGCCCTGCTGCAGGATGCCACGGTGGCGTGGCGACGCATCCACCGTGAGGATCGCCGGGCCGTACGGGACCAGCTCATGCGTGCCGCGACGACGCTGAGCACATGGGTCCAGGAGTTCCGCATCGTGGATCCGGCGCAGCCGGAGGATATCCGTTGGATCACGGTTCACGCGAAGCCATTCGCGGACCGCTCCGCTGGTACGGTGGTTTGGACCGGGCTCGTTTCTGCCGACGATTCGCGCCGTGAGCTGCAGGATCGACTGTGGAAGTCGCAACGCCTCGAAGGGATCGGCGTGCTGGCCGGCGGCATCGCGCACGATTTCAACAACGTGCTCACCGCTGTCATTGCCGAAGTGGATCTGCTGGAGCTCGATTTGGCCGACGATCCGCGCGTACGGGAGCCACTCGCACACATCCGGACCGCCGCCGAATCCGGGGCGACCCTCAGCCGACACCTGCTCGGCTTCGCCGGTCGGGCGGTGTTTGCCCCCCGCGTCATCCCCATCGATCATGCCGTCGCACGCGCAGCGCCATTGCTGCGCCGGTTGCTACGCGAGCGGGTGCAGTTGTCCATCGACGTTCCACCGGGCCTCGGCAATGTCCGTATCGATCCGGGGCTGTTCGATCAGGTGCTGATGAACCTTGCCACAAACGCCCGTGATGCCATGGAGGGGACCGGCGTGTTGCGCATCAGCGCCGTGCGACACAGTCACACGCGTCCGGATTGCTTCGCGGCGCTCCCCCCCGGAGACCTGATCGAGCTCGTGGTCGCCGACACCGGACCAGGGATGCCGGAAGCGGTGCGGGCGTGCGCGTTCGATCCGTTCTATACGACCAAAACGGCAGGTCGCGGCTCAGGACTTGGACTGGCCACCAGCCACGGCATCATCCGTCAGGCAGACGGCGCGATCCACATCGATCCGCAGCGGGCGCGAGGATGCACGATCCGCATTGCCCTTCCCGTTACGTCGGCCCCTGCGGCTGGCATCGAGGAACCGGCGGCAGCGGGGACAGCAATGGGCAGCGAAACGCTGCTGGTGGTGGACGACGAGCACCAGGTGCGGCGCGTGACGACCGAAACGTTGCGACGGCGCGGATACACGGTACTGGAAGCGGCCAGCGGAGCCGACGCCATCAGATTGGCGCGACGCCACGGCGCTTCGATCGACCTCCTCATCACCGATGTGGTGATGCCCGAGATGGATGGTCTGCAGCTCGCAGCCGCCCTACGGCGGGAGGGGCTGGCCCACGAGGTGTTGTACGTCTCGGGCTATGCCGCCGAGTCGATGGCGATGCATGGGATCGACTCGAGCGACATCGATCTGCTTGCCAAGCCATATCGCATTGACGCCCTCGCAGCGCGCGTTCGCGCCCGACTCGACGCCTCTCGCACGGTGTGAACCGGGCGAGGGTGCGCCGTCCTGCCGTTGCACGCGCCCCGCGGCACCGAATGGACAGTCGTCAGCGAGCGGCGCGACTCTCCACCAGGGCCGCATAAACCATGGTCTGCAGTCTGGCCACGATGTCGCTGCTCGTGGGCAACTGGTTGATCATCACCACGATCACGAGCCCTTCGACCGGGTCGACCTTGTAGTTCGATCCGTAGGCACCTCCCCACCCGAACGTGCCCTTCGACGCGAGGTTGGAGGCGCCATACTGCTCGACCGTTTCGAACCCGAGACCGAAGCCGAGCGCCGGGCCATAGAGCGCGCCGATCTGGTGCGAGGTCATGAGCCCCACCGTGTGTGGCGCGAGGTAGCGGCGCCCATCCCATGCCCCGTGGTGGGCGATCATCTGCAGGAACCGCGCGTAGTCGCGGGCGGTGGACACCAGCCCGGCGCCGCCGGCGAAGCTCGTACGCGGACCATCCACGTAGTGCCCCTGTCCCCGCGCGCCTGTGTCAGCGCGCACCGTACGCCCGGAATCACTCCGATACACCGTGACGAGCCGCGCACGATCTGCGGGCGGAAGGAAGAAGTGCGTGTCCTTCATGCCCAGCGGAGCGGTGATGCGCGTTCGGATGAACTCATCGAGTGGCTGGCCGCTGGCGCGCTCCACGATGCATCCAAGCACATCGGTGTTGTAGCCGTACACGAACCGTTCACCCGGCTGCGCCACGAAAGGCAACGTCCCCAGCGTGTCCATACTCACACAGACCGGCACGGTCTTGTCGGCGGTATACCATCCGAACCCTGCGGCCGGCCCGAGCCCCTTGGCCCGATAGCGCTCCGCCACAGTGGCATCGGTACCGTACGAAATGCCGGCCGTGTGCGTGAGCAGATCCCTGATGGTGATCTGCCGCCGCGCGGGCACGATGACGACACCCGTGTCGGTACGCTGGGCCACGGTGGTGCGCGCAAAGGTGGGCAGGAAGCGGCTGGCCGGCGTATTGAGGGCCAGTTTTCCCTCCTCCATGAGCATCAGCACGGCGGCGCTGGTGATGGCTTTCGTTTGCGACGCGATGCGGAAGATGGCATTGGTCCCCATGGGCACCCGCTGCTCACGATTGCGCCACCCCACGGCGCGTTCGTACACCACCGCGTCATCGCGTAGCACCAGCGCGACGAGCCCGCCGATCTCCTCCCGCCGCACCGCATCGTCGAGCATCGAGTCGATGCGCGCCAGCCGGTCCACCGCAAAGCCGTGCTGCACGGTGGCTGATGGCGCCGGCCTCGGCGCACGGCCCGTTTGCGCGTGGCCCGCCGTGGCAGTGAGCAGCAGCGCGGCGACGGTCCATGCGCCGCGACGGAGAGTGGTAGGCGTGGTCATGGCGCGAAGATACCGCGCGGGTGCCCCCGATGCACGCAGGGCCCCCGCACCGGAGTGCGGGGGCCCTGCGTTTCTCCCGGAACGTTCGGTACGGATCAGAAGCTGGTCGCCGCTTCGATCACGAAGCCGCGCCACTTGCCGCCGTTACGGATGTCCTGCGCGCTGAAGCCCTTGTACTCCTGGGTCACGAGCTCACCCTTGAGCAGCAGCGTGGGGAGGATGAACCAACCACCACCCGCGTTGAGGCGGGTCACTTCCACGTCGGGGTTGCTCACCGTAACGACCGCACCGCTGATCGGCGTGACGCGATACGAGCCGAGGTTACCGGTCACGTTGTTGTAGCGCGCCGACAGGAAGAGCTTGTCGCCCTTGAGGAAGCGGACCGTGGCTTCACCCATGAGCTGCTTCACTTCACGCGTGGCCGTCTCTGCAGCCGACCGACCACGGCCACGTTCCCACAGACCGAAGAGCTCCACACCGCGTACCTTGATGAACGGGTTCACCATGACGGCGTTGTTCTTGTCGGTGAAGCCCGGGTTGATCATCCCCGAGGTGAAGTTGGCCGCTTCGGTCGATGCCGTGTTCTCCAGCACGTAGTAGTAGCGCGAACCGGCACGGTCACCGCTGTACAGCGTACCGTTGGCCGCCGAACCCTGATTGCGCATCGAGGCCGTGAGGCGGGTCCGCACATCGGCGTTGAGCTGCTTGTCGAACCCGAGCTTCGCCATGAAGGCCGGCGAGCGATCGGCAGCGCGCAGCGTCTGCCCGCGGACTTCACCGTTCGTCAACGCCACGACACCGAGGAAACCGCTCTTCTGGAAGATCGCCTCGGCGCCCACTTCGGTGGTGAAGGCATCCATGATCAGGTTGCCCACGAGCGGGTTGTAGAGCACCTGGCCGTTGTCGGAGCGCTTGAAGTGGAAATCACCATAGTTCACTTCGAAGTGACCGATCTTCACCGTCGTGAACTTCATGATGTCGTGCAGGATCGGCAAGTCGATCGGCGATTCGTCGATCTGGATGAAGCCGTCCTTGACCCATGTCTCGTTGTGGTGGCGCGACGAGAGATACGACGTGAGCTGGATGCGGATACCCTTGGCCAGCTGCGCGTGCAGGTAGGCGTTGGCCGTCGCGTTGTTGAATCCGTTGCCCATGTTCTGCAGCGCATTCCGATTGGCATTCGCCGCCGTGGTCCCGGCCGCGGCCTGCGAGAGTGGCTGCGCCGTGTTTTCGTGCGTGAGCCCCTGGAACTGCTGGGCGAAGGCGGCGCCCCACTGGATCTTGAAGCCGTCGTACGCCACGCCGGCCACCTTCGGCGTTTCGAACATGTTGATGCCGCGCTGGTCCTGCGGGCGGAAGTACTGGATCTCGAGCTTGCGCTGCTGCGTGCCAGCGCTGTCGGTGACGGATTGCGCGCCAATCGGATGGAAGGCAGCCAGAAGGCCGGCGGCGGCAAACAGAATACGGGTACGGGTCATGGTGTGTCTCGGAGAATGATTGGAGGGGAGTTGCCAATCAGGAATGCTGCAAAGGAGTACGGCAAAGCCTGCTCGTTCCATCTGGTCCTGCTCCGGTGACTGCGCGGTGGTTACTGGTTGGCCACCGCACTTCCCTTCTGCAACTGCAGGTCGAAGTTCACGGTGACGACCGGGCCGACCTTGATGGTGCCCATCATCAGCGTGGGCGGCTTCACCTCCCAGTCCGTCATCTTCACGGGCACCTTGCCCGTGACGCGCATGCCACCGTCTGCTGCCGTACCGAATGTGACCGGGACGGTGATCGGGAGCGTCTTGCCGGAGAGCTGCAGCGTGCCCTGCAAGGTGCCGGACACCGCACTGCCCTTCGAGAGGTCGTAGGAGCTCATCGTGAAGCGGATGTTGGTGAACTCCTTCACCTTGAGCGCCTTGCCCATGTGCTCGTTCATCGTGCCGTTCTTGCACTCGAGCTTGGCGACAGGAAAGTCGACCTGCACCGTTCCGGCGACCTTCTTCCCTTCGAGGGTATTGGTGATGACCGCGTCATCGGGCGAATGGAGCGTGGCGTCGATCTTGTCGGCGGTGCAGCTCCAGGCGCGGAGTGTGGAGGTGCCATCGAACCACAGCTTGCTTCCCTCCCGCAGGCTGAGCGAACCGCTCGCCATCGGGGTGGCGGCGATGGACACGAGGGCAGTGGCGGCTATGGCGAGATGCGAAAGCGGGGAGCGCATCGTGGGATCTCCGACTGTGATATTGGGTGCTACTTGGGATCCAGCAGATCAGGCGTGCCGAACAGGAGCCTCGACAGTGCCCACGGCGTGTCACCTGCGGACATGAGATTCGCCTCCGGACCATGGATTGATGGTCGGGGCACTCCGGATCTTTGGTGAGGTGTGTGACGTCTCACCGGTAGGGAGTTATCTGACGGCCGATCCTGCTGCACCAACAGGGGGATCACGGCTCGCACCGGTTGTCTGGGTGCGTTCGGCCCACGAGGGTGAGCGTGGTGGTGCCCACGATCGGCATGCGGCTCACGATGCGTACGGGCAGGCGGCACGCCGAGGTATCGATGTTGAGCTTGATCAGCCCCACGCCCTTGTAGTGCTTCGGGTCGCGCACGTGCATGATCACCACACGCGTGGTGAAGGAGCCGAGCGGGGTGTCCACCGTTTCCTCGCCACCCACGCTCACCATGGTGGGATTGCGCGCGTCATCGAAATGGCGATTGAAGTGGTACGAGCCGTCCTTGTCGATCGGCAGCGTGCGCAGGAAATACAGGAATGACAGTTCGTCGAGCGG
>CAZNZG010000037.1:0-20896 GCA_964577455.1 uncultured Gemmatimonas sp.
GCGGCAGCGCGTAGAATTCACCAGGATGCACACGGCTGGGGACGAGATAATCCCGTGCGCCTTCCGGTGTGGGCTTGGTGAGGATGGGCGTCTCGAGTTCGAGATAGCCGTGCTCGCTGAGGAAGCGACGAGACACCTGCAGGAGGCGATGCCGAAGCACCAGATTCTCCTGCAACTCCGGGCGGCGCAGATCGAGGTACCGGTGACGCAGGCGCAACTCCTCGGCCGGCATCTTGTCGCCACGTCCGCGCGCCACCGGCAATGCGGGGGTCACCGCTGGGCCGACCACGCTGAGCGCGGTCACCCGTACTTCGACCTCGCCGGTGCCCATCTCCGGATTCACGCGATCGGGCTCGCGCGCGACGACCTCACCTTCACAGAGCACCACCGACTCCACGCCGACCGCCGCGGCCAGTGCCTGCACGTCGGGCGCGCTCCAGCCCGGCCCGAAGGCAAGCTGCACCAGCCCGGTGCGGTCCCGCAGGTCGATGAAGACCAGCCCGCCCAGATCGCGACTGCGGTGCACCCATCCGCCGAGGCGGACGACGCGCCCTACGTCTCCGCGGCGCAGCAGGCCGCAGGTATCGGTGCGCAGGGTGGTGGACAGCACGGACTTGTCTGGGGAAGACGACATCAGGGCCAAAACTCCGGAAGGGAACGAGGCACGGCACCGCGACGGACGGTCGCAAGGGGCCACGGCGGAACACACCGCGCAAACGTTGAAAAGTAAATGCCTTACGAGGTCTGGGGTAGCGATTTTCCTGCCGGATTCGCTTGACCTCGCCTCACGGCGACGTTTAGTCTCCCGTATGCGCCGCATGCTCATCTGCGGGCTTGCCGCGTTGGGCTGGGCCTCGGTGCTCGGGGCGCAGCCAGTGCCCGCCCGCGATCTTTGGGAGTTCCCGTTGGGGGCCGTCTACGAGCCCCCGGCACTGGCAGGCGAACCCGGCGCCGGTCTCTGGAATCCCGCCACGCTGGCACTTCCCGTCGGCGAACGCTACCGGGTTGGCGTGGCGTCGCTGGCCGCGGGAACGGCGCAGGGCGTCGATGGCCAGCTGCTGTCCGGGGCGATGCGGAGTTCCGGGGGCACCACTTTCGGTCTGTCGGTCGCGCGTGCCGCCGTCGGTGGTCTCGTGCGGACGGATTCCGACCCGCAGTCCGTGGGGACGATTCCCTACAACACGTTCCTCGTGAACGTCGGCATCGCACGCGAACTCGTGCCGCACCTGACAGCCGGTACGGCACTCCGCTGGCGATCCGGTCGGGCCGATCAGCGCACCGGTGATGCGCTGGCGGCGGATTTCGGCGCGGTGCTGCACGATCTGCCGTGGCGCAATGCGCGAGTGGCGCTGTCGAGCTTCCTGTGGCGCCCCGGCCGCGAAATCGAGGACCGGCCGGCGGTGCTCGTTGCCGCTGACCTGCGCGTAGCGGGAAACACTCGGCTCCGCGAAGCGCGTGTCGGGTTCAGCGAAAGTGCGGTCAACCGCGGAGCGCGTGAGCGCGGTCCGTTCGTATCGGGGCGACTCGATCGAGTGGAAGCGCGCGCGGCGTTCGTCCGAGGCGCCGCCGGCGGTGGCACCGGATCCAGATTCCGATCGGGGCTCGCTCTCTACTACGCCCGCTACGTGGTTGGCCTCGCCCGCGAGGAAGGCATCTCAGGACTTGGCCCGGTGTACCAGTTCACGCTCAGCTCGTTCATCAAGTGATCGCTTCCCACGCCACGCCCACCACGCTTCCCGACCTGCTGGATTACGAGCCTGAGGCAGCGATCGAGGTGGTCCGCCAGTGGATGGCCGACCGCGGCGAGCCAGCCTATCGCGCCACCCAGCTGTTCGCGCGGTTGTGGCAGCGTCCGGTGCGCCACTTCGACGAGATGACCGAGTTGCCGAAGGCGCTCCGTGAATCGTTGGGGCAGTCGTTCCGCATCTCCTCGCTCGAACTGGCCACCCGACAGAAGTCCTCGGACGGTACCGAAAAGTTCCTGTTCCGCCTGCACGACGGGCAGTTCATCGAAACCGTCGCCATTCCTGATGGTGACCGGATGACGTTCTGCATCTCGTCACAGGCCGGGTGTGCGCTCAAGTGCGCCTTCTGTGCGACGGGGGTGATGGGCTTTCAGCGCAACCTGCAACCATCGGAGATCGCTGGTCAGGTCCGTGAACTCCGGCTGCTCGATCCGCCGATCATTCCCACGAACATCGTGTTCATGGGCATGGGCGAGCCCTTGATGAACTGGAAGGCCGTTGGTCCCACGTTGTCATTGCTCAACGATCCCCGCGCGCTCGGGATCGGTGCCAGGCACATCACGATCTCCACGGTGGGGGTACTGCCGGGGATCATCGCCCTGAGTGAACGCCCCGAGCAGTTCCGGCTCGCCATTTCGATTCATGCGCCGACCGATGCACTGCGCAAGACGCTGATGCCGGTGAACACCAAGTATCCGCTCGCCGAGGTGATCGAGGCCGCGAAGGCGTTCGATCGCCGCGTGACGTTCGAGTATGTCATGCTCGGCGGGGTCAACGATCAGCCGGAACACGCCGCCCAGTTGGCGCAACTGGCGCGCGACTGCCGCGCCTTCGTGAATCTCATTCCGCTGCATCCCGGCGGCGCCATGGGGTTCACCCCCACACCGGCCCCCGTGATTGCCGCCTTTGCCAAGGCGTTGCGTGCGCGCGGCGTGGAGACGGCGGTCCGCCGAAGCCGCGGACTCGACATCGCCGCGGCCTGCGGACAGCTAAAGACCGAGCGTCTCGGTCGGCGCGCGCCAGTCGCGGCCCAGGAACACGGTGAGGTCGACGTAGCGTGAGCTGTCGGTGTCGGTGCTGAGCGCACCGACGCCGAGTGCGCGCTGTAAGCGCTCGCCCCATTCACGATGCCCGGTGTGCACGACGATGCGCGTCGACGCCCCACCCGAGTTTCCGGATCCGAAATCCACCACGTCGTATCCGAACGCGCGGAGATGCAGCGTGGCACGTCGCGCGAGTCCGTTCACCCCGGACACATTCACCACGCGGACACGCACACGCTGGTCGAGCGGCGGACGCGCCGTGGAATCACTCGGCTCGACCGCACTCGGTCCTGTCGGCGCGTCAGGGCTGCCATTGCGCGTCCACCACGCCACCGCCGAGCCGCCCATCACCAGGAGCACGAGCGAAACGGCGAGGACGAGGCGCCCGCGGCCGTGCGCTTCCCGGCCCTCCGGTGCCGTTGGGAATCCGGTGCTCATGCGGTGAGCCGTCGCGTCGGACGCATTCAGCGCACCGCGTTCCACAGCGCGACCGTTTCACTCGCAAGCGCCTTCCCCTCGCGAATGGCCCACTCGAGTCGCAAGCGTACGACCTGACGGAAAACCGCATCGAACGCCTCTGGAACCCGATCGGCAAGAAAGGTGCGATCCGCCTGCATGAAGGTGCGGCCGGGCTCCAGGAAATCCGCCATGTAGAGTGCTCGCCCGGTGCGCGTCCAGGTGCTGTTCCCCACGGTGTGCCAGCGAACAGCCTCGATGACGTCACTCCGCTGTTCACCGAGCGCCTCAAGACGCAATGCGGCCGCCGGACCATGCAGCATGCCGACCGGTCGCTGCCGCTCACCGGTCCACGCCCGCAGTCGTTCCTCGTCAGCGTCACGAAGCGCATCGTGCCACCACCCGGCATCGACCCACGCACGGCGCTCACGTTCCGGCAGTGACATGGCGTCGGCCCAGTGCTCCAGGAGCCCAACCACGCGCTCGATGTGCGATCGACGCTTGTCCGATACGATCGCCCAATCGGGCAATCCCGCTGCGTGCGACATGGTGTGGCGGTCGGAGATCAGCGGTCGTCGAGGGCGGCGCGGAGCGACGCCGTGAGCGCTACCGCCTCTTCGAGCGACCGCCCAGCTGCCCGCACCAGGGCACTGCCAACGACCACACCGTCTCCCATCGCCGCCGCAGCCTTTGCCTGCTCCGGTGTCGAGATGCCGAAACCGATACAGAGCGGCAAATCGGTGGACGCGCGGAGCCGGGCGACGGTATCGGGAAGATCGTCCGCCAGCGCGGCGCGCTCGCCGGTGACGCCGAGGCGGCTGATGAGATACACGAAGCCACCACCGTGCCGCCCGATCTCGGCCATGCGGGGCGCCGGGGTGGTGGGCGCGACCAGACGTACGAAATCGAGGCCACTCGCGCCGAACCACTGCTCACGCACCGGATCGGCCCCAACCGGCAGATCGGTCACGAGCACACCGTCCACACCGGCAGCCCGGGCACGCGCGAGCACGTCGGCGCCACCGGCGATGAGCGGATTCAGATAACTGAAGAGTACGATCGGCACGTCGACCGCGGCTTCCCTCACGATGTCGAGCGTGCGGCTGAGGTTGACGCCGTGATCGAGGGCGATCTGCGAACTCTGCTGAATCACCGGTCCATCCGCCATGGGATCGGAGAATGGGACCCCGACCTCGATCACATCGGCGCCGGCCGCAGCAATGGCGCGCAGGAGCGCCACGCTGGCCACCGGGTTGGGGTGGCCGGCCGTCACGTAGCACACCAGTGCCTTTCGTCCTTCGGCCTTCAGGCTGGCAAATCGCGCCGACAGTCGAGAAGCCGACGCGGATGAATCAGGCGAAGTAATCACCGATGTTGATGCCATAACGTTGCGGGTCCTCGGTGCGGATGATCGTCCGTGCAAACTGACCGCTCGGCGCGCGCACCGTAAGGTCCACCAACGTCGGATCGTCGGTCAGGTTGCCGCGATCATCCGTGAGAATTCGGATCAGCGGACGCGAGAGCGCCGTCGCGTCCGGATTGGCCGCGATGACGATCGCGAGTTCGAACGTATCGAGCACCACCACAGTGCCCACGGGATAGATCCCGGTGAGGTTGATGAACGCCTTCACCACGACCGGGTCCAGGCCGAGTCGCGGGTTGTCCCGCATCCCTCGCAGTACGTCGGCCGGTGTCCACGGTGCATCCTGATAGACGCGCGTGGTGGTCGCCGCATCGAAGCCGTCAGCTACCGAAATGATCTTGCTGAATAGCGACAGCTTTCGCGCGCGCGCCGCCTTCGGATAACCCGAGAGGTCCGTCCGCATGTGGTGTTCGTATGCGGCAGTCATCGCGCGCCACGGACGAACGCCACCGGTAGGCAGTGCGAATAGCGCGAGCACACCCTGCCACGTGTGCGTTTGCAGCACGAGACGCTCGTCCGGGTCGAGCTGTCCGCGCTTGTTGAGCATTTCGAGCGGCACGCGCGACTTGCCGATGTCGTGCAGGAGCGCCGACAGGCCCAGATCGAGCAGTTGAATCTTGGTGAGGCCCAGACGGCGCCCGAGCGAAACCGACAGAATGCATACGTTCACGCTGTGCACGAACGTGTACTCGTCGAAGTCGCGGAGTGTGGTGAGCCCGATCATCGACGCCGAGTCGGTCAGAATGGAATCGACGATTCCCTGAACGGCCCGCTTGACCCGCTTGAGGCCGGGACTGCGACCGATGCGCGCGGAGGTGATCACCTCGCGGGTGACGTCGAGGGAGCGCACGTAGGTCTGGCGCGCCTTCTCCTTCGCATCCAGCGCCTCCTCGAGCTCCTCGTGCTCGTCTGTTGCCGGGAAGAGCTCGAAGTCATGCACATTGGCGGCCTCGAGGCGCGCCGAGAGTTGGAGCAGGCGCTCCTCCTCGGGATACTCCAAGGGCGGCGACTGGAGGAATGACAGCAGCACGACCCACGCGCGGGCGGGCGGCACGTCGAACAGGCCCACCCCTCCGATCCCCGCTTCCCGGAACATGCCGAGCAGCGACGCCACCGCGGCATAATTGTCGAAGGTGAGCCGCAACCGGGTGTCGTTGACGAACAGGAAGTCGCCCACCCTGCGTACGGCGCAACTGCCGTCAGCTTCGCGTACGCGCTCCGCCGTGTTGCCAAGCTCGGCGATTGCCTTCTGCACCGCCGTGTTCTCCACCGGGTACAGTCGCACCGCACGGACGGCACTGTTCATCGCCACCACGAACGCGCGCGCGGCCTTTTGCACCCGCGGATCACTCATGGCACCCTCGGCGCGCGCGCTCCCAACGGATCCTGCCGGTGAGGTCATGTGCCACCTCGCAACGCGCGAGCCACGGCGCTGCGCACCACCACGTCCTTGGTATCTGCCGCCTTCTGCAGTGCGGCGGTCGCGGCGCGGGAACCGACCAGACCGAGCGCCCGTGCGGCGCAGGCGCGCATCTCCGGCGGTTCCTTGGCCCCAAGCAGTCCGCGCGCATTGAGGATGCCATCGAGCTCACCGACACCAGCATCACCGCACAACCCACCGAACGCTTCGAACAGTGCCATCTTCTCGCCCAGGTCGGCGGCGCGCACCTCCTTGCGCCGAATGGCGTCGAGGAGACGAGGCAAGGCGCCCGAGTGCTTGCGTGATCCGATGGCCCGGTACGTGGCCACGCGCACTTCGCGGTCGGCGTCCTCGATCGCGCGCTCGAGTGCCTGGAGTGCCGACGGTGAGCCGATATCGGCGAGCGCCGTCACCGCCTCGGCACGAAGCTTCGCATCCGCGCCCCGAAGGATGCGGGCCAGCCCGGGGACCGCTGCCGGGGTCGCCAGCTGCGACACGATCCGGAGGGCCCCGCGGACCACGGCCTCCTGTGGATGCTCCAACAGCTTCGCGAGCTCGCTGGTATTGGCGCCGGCGAGGCGCAGGGAGGACCGCTCGATCGCGGCCCGTGCCGGCGACGCCGACGCGGTGCCCAGCCAGCCGACGAGGGGCTCGAGCGCCGTGGGGCGGAGCTCGCTGAACAGTCCCTCGAGGAGCGATGCCACCGGCGTTCGGGCACTCTCGTCGAGGGCATGCAGCAGCTGCGACACCACCAGAGGCTCACTCAAGCGCGCGGGCAGCTCCCGAAGCCCCTGCGCGACGGTGGCATCGATACCAGGCAGCCGGGCCGCGGCCGACGCTTCCCGCAGCGTGTAGGCCACGAGTTCGTAGTCGCCGAGGGTGAGGAATTCCAGCACCAGCTGATCGAGAACGCCGAGCGCCTCGAGCTGCGACTCCGCCTTGGGCAGCATCTCGATCACGTCGAAGAGGCTCGCCAGCACGAGGCGTCGCTGATCCTCGGTGTACTCCCGCTTGAGCTCGTCCTGCAGATACGCGGCTTCGCGCGGCTCGAGGAAGTACAGGGTCGAGTCGAAGTCGTCCATCCGGACGATGCCCGCCGGACCATCGCCCGGTGCCTGCGTTTCGGCGGGGGGGACGGCGAGTGGCAACTCACCGGGGAGGTGCGTGGCCACACCAGCACGATCGCCCGAGGCAACGACCGACTCGCTCCCTCCGTTGCTTTCCACGTAGCGATAGGTCACGTACGCGAGGTCGGCGACCCAGAGCATCGTCACCAGATCGTCGTCGTCGCTCGAGGCCGTGCGCGCCTTCTGCAACAGCTCCAGTACGGCAGGAAGGTCCTCGCCTTCGAATCCCGGAAGAAACGACAGCGTCCGCAGCCCGTCGCGAAAGAGCAACCAGGGGAGCGATTCGGTACCACGCTCTACGTCCTGATAGACAATGCGATCGTCGACCGTGAAGGAGGCCTCGCGTACCTGCAGTTCCAGCGGCGATACCAACGGCCACACGCGGACGAACGCCTGCCGCACCTGTTCGATGCTCTGCGCGCGCGTGGGGTTGTTGGGGAGATACAACTGAACAGCACGAAGCGCCTTCGCGAATGCGCGGAGCGCATCCTCGATGGCGGCAATCGCCTGTGGCGATAGCTCCGCTTCGTGTGCCGTTACTGTCATACCTCGGGCAAGGTGTGTTGGCTGATGGTGCCGACGTCCTTGTCCCCACGCCCGCTCACGCAGAGCAGCACGGGTTCGTTTTCGGACCACCGGCCGGCCTCGCGCTCGATCCACGCGACGGCATGTGCCGTTTCGAGTGCGGGGATAATTCCCTCCAAACGACTGAGGAGGGCCACTCCGCGCAACGCTTCCGTGTCAGTGACTGCCACATACTCGGCGCGACCGCTGTCGTGGAGCCACGCATGCTCAGGACCCACGCCGGGGTAATCGAGCCCGGCCGAGATCGAGTGCGCCGGGTGCACCTGACCGCTCGCGTCCTGAAGGAGGTAGCTGAGGGAGCCATGCAGGACGCCCGGCGTGCCGCGGGTGATGGACGCGCTGTGGCGGTCGGTGTCCAGTCCGTCGCCAGCCGCTTCCACGCCGACGAGCTCCACCGCCGCATCGTTCACGAATCCGGCAAAAATGCCCATGGCATTGGAACCGCCGCCAACGCAGGCCACGACGGTTTTCGGCAACATCCCGGTCTTGGCGATCATCTGGGCTCGCGACTCGATGCCGATCACCGACTGAAAATCGCGGACCATGCGCGGATAGGGCGCCGGCCCCACGACGGAGCCGATGATGTAGTGGCTGTCGTTGACGTTGGTGACCCAGTCGCGAATGGCTTCCGTCGTGGCGTCCTTGAGCGTGCGCGTACCGGATGTGACCGGCACGACCGTGGCACCCATCAGGCGCATGCGGAACACGTTGAGCGCCTGGCGCTGCATGTCTTCCTCGCCCATGTACACCACGCACTCGAGGCCGAACCGCGCACAGATCGTGGCGGTAGCCACTCCGTGCTGGCCCGCCCCCGTCTCGGCGATGATGCGCTGCTTGCCCATTCGCCGCGCCAGCAGTGCCTGCCCCACCGTGTTGTTGATCTTGTGCGCGCCGGTGTGATTGAGATCTTCACGCTTCATCCACACAGGGGCGCCGATGCGCGCGCTCAAACGCGGCGCGAAGGAGAGTGCCGTTGGGCGTCCCACGTACTCCCGCAGCAGCCCGTCCAGTTCCTGCTGGAACGCGGCATCATGACGCGCTGTCTCGAACGCGGTTTCGAGCGCATCGAGCGCCGGAATGAGCGTCTCCGGCACGTAGCGGCCGCCGAACGGACCGAATCGGTCAGTGGTTGCCGTCCCCGTGTTGTCCACCATCGTCATTGCTGCGTCTCCGCGGCCACCTGCGCCGCCTTCACGAACTGTCGAATCAGCGCCGGATCCTTCACACCGGGCGCGATCTCCACACCGGAAGATACGTCCACGACCTCGGGCAAAAGCAACTGGGCGGCGTGCGCCACGTTCGTCGGTCGCAAGCCACCGGCGAGCACCAGACGAACGCCCGGCACGGTGCGGCGCAACGCGCTCACGTCGCGGGCCAGTCCGGACCAGTCCAGCGCGACGCCAGTGCCTCCAAGTTGTCCGACGACGTGCGCGTCGAGCACGAGTGTTCCGGCCATGCGGGCAAGCGGTTCGGCCTCGTCAGGCAGGGTCGTCCCTGCCACACGCACGACGGGCCACACGTCGCGCGCGCTCGCCACGGCGATCCGGGCGACCGCGTCGGTGGAACGTACACCGTGCAGTTGAATGACATCCAGATCGAGCATCTCGGCGAGGAAGATCACCTCCTCTTCGGGCTGATCGCCGAAGACGGCCACGCGACGTAAACTGTGACGGCGCGCGCCCAGCACGAGACGCGCCTGCGCGGGGGTGAGATGTCGCGGACCGCCGGCGAGTATGACGCCGAGGTACGAGGCTCCCGCCGTTTCCGCCGCGACGGCGTCTTCCTCGCGCGTGAGGCCGCAGATCTTGACCGCCGGTCCCGATTGCCCGCGCATGCGAGTCAAGTGGGGTCGGCGAAGCGGACAGGCAGCGCACGTCGCGCCGCCTGGGCATCGCGAGGCACACGCCGCCGCGAAACCGATGCCAACTGGCGCACTTCGCCAGCCGGGTCCGTTGCAGCCGAGATGGCACTGCCGATCAGTACCGCATCAGCGCCGGCGGCGGCTGCTGCCTGCACATCGTCGGTGTTGCGCATCCCGCTTTCGGCCACGGCAATACACGCCGCCGGAATACATGGAATGAGTGAGGGGGCCGTGGCCGGATCGATGACGAGTGTCTCGAGGTTCCGGTTGTTGACACCGATCACGGTCGCCCCGACTGCCAGGGCCCGATCGAGTTCACCGAGGTCGCGGACTTCGATCAGGGTGGCGATACCAACTTCGGCGGCCGCGTCGACCAGACGCGCCAACTCATCATCGGCGAGGCTGCGGACAATGAGGAGCGCCGCCGAGGCACCGGCCGCCCGCGCTTCCCAGAGTTGGACGGGGTGCACGAGGAAATCCTTCCGGATGGCCGGCACGGTCACCGCCTCGGCCACGGCCGCGAGATCAGCGAGGGTACCGCCGAAACGGGTGGGCTCCGTGAGGACGGAGATGGCCGCCGCGCCACCGGTCACATAGGCCCGCGCCTGCTCGGCCGCGTCGAGACCGGGGGCGATCGCCCCCTTCGACGGCGAGGCGCGCTTGACCTCGGCGATCACGCGGAGGTGGTCGCCGCGAAGGGCAGCGTCGAACCGACGGACCGGCGGCGCGTCGGCGGCCTTGGCGCGGAGCTCGGCGACGGTCCCGGTCACGGCCGACGCACGGTCATGTGCCTGACGCGTCAGCGTGCCGAGCGTGCCTTCGGGGAAGCTCCAGGGGCGGGCAGAAAAAAATGCTTGCACTTCGGCCTGTATTCGGTTAGCGTGGCGGGTGGTTGGATTCGGCCTGTTTTCGGGCGCGACCAGTCCCCCTCATCGAGGAGTCGTCATGCCGCTCACCAAGCGCCAGCGGGAAATTCTGAGTTTCCTGTCGGAGTACAACGAAGCCAACGGATACGCCCCAAGCTTCGAGGAAATCGCGTCGCAGTTCAACTATAACTCGTTGGCGACGGTGCATGAGCATCTCACCAACCTCGAACGCAAAGGCTACATCAAGCGGTCGTACAACGAGAGTCGCGCCATCGAGATCATGCCCTCCGAGATGTATCAGCGCTCGGTGGAGCTCCCGTTGCTCGGCACCGTGGCGGCGGGCGCGCCGCTCGAGGCGATGCATACCGGCGAAACGATGTCGGTGCCAGACGGATTCCTGCGCAAGAACGGCAGTCACTATGTCTTGCGAGTGAAGGGCGACTCGATGATCGAGGAGCAGATCCGCGACGGTGACTACGTGGTGATCAACGACAAGCAGGCGGCCGACAACGGCGAGATGGTCATTGCGCTCCTCGATGGCTCTGGCGCCACCGTCAAGCGCTATTACCGGGAGCGCGACGGACGGATCCGGCTTCAGCCGGCCAACGAAGCGCTGCAGCCCATGTTCGTGCACGAAGACGACGTGCGCATTCAGGGTATCGTGGTGGGCGTTCTTCGTCGCTACTGAGCACGCCGGGGGCCCGCCGCGCGAGCGGCGGCCACCCGGCGCGTGTTGGCCGCCCTAGTATGCTTTTGGCCAGCGGGCGGCGGCGGCGTGCGAGGTGGACTGCAAGCGGCTGAGGGCAGCATACCCCACCCCGGCGGCGAGCGCCTCGCGGGTCTGCTCTACCGCCTCGCCGTACGTCAGATCGTCGCGACTCACATAAAGCGCTGCGGCTGCGTTCAACAGGACCGCCGCTCTAGCACCGTGCGGGCCGGCGCCGCTCAAGACCGCTTCGATCACCTGGGCATTCTCCGCGGGCTCTCCGCCTGCCAGATCCGCCACCGCCACGCCCCGTACTTCATAATCCTCGGGATCGATGGTCCAGTCGCGGATCGCGCCGCGATGCACCTCGCGCACCGTCGTGCGCCCCAGCGGCGAAATCTCGTCCAGTCCCGGCTCCCCATGGACGACCATGGCGCGCGTGGCGCCGAGGGCGAGGAGCGTATCGGCCAGCAACGGGAGGCGGGCGCGCTCCGCGACGCCCACGACCTGCCGGCCGGCGCGCGCCGGATTGGCCAGTGGTCCGACGATGTTCATCACGGTGGGGACCGCGAGTTCGCGACGAACCGGTCCCACATGCCGGAGCGCGGGATGCATCAGCGGGGCAAACATGAACACGATCCCGGCTGTCTCGAGCGTATGGGCCATCGCGTCGGGCGTCATCTCGACCAACACGCCGAGCGCTTCGAGCACGTCGGCACTCCCCGAGCGTGACGTGAACGAGCGGTTGCCATGCTTCGCCACACGCACGCCCATCCCCGCAGCCAGAAGGGCCGCGGCCGTGGAGATGTTGAAGGTCGTCAAGGCACCGCCACCAGTCCCGCAGGTGTCCACGAGGGACTCCGACGCTTCGCTTGGGAGCACGACCATGGCATCGCGCAATGCCTGCACCACGCCGGCGACCTCCTCGGCGGTCTCCCCCTTCACGCGCAAGGCCATCAACAGGCCGGCCACCTGAGCCGCCGTTCCCTCCCCTCGCATGATCACCCCGAATGCGCGGCGAAGGGCCTCGGCGTCGAGCGAGTCATGCAGCGCAAGCCGCTTGATGGCGAGCGCCAGCGCGTTAGCCGACATCCAGCCTCTCCAGCAACCGCTCCGGGAGTTCATTGCGCGAGGCGATGAGCGAGATCACCAACCCCAGCAGGCGCACGCGCTCCACGTCTTCATCAGTGTAAATGCCGCGCTGCGCGCGATTCGTGAGGTTCAGCACGCCGACCAGGTCGCCATGGTACACCAGGGGGAAACTGATGAAGCTGCCGGTCGTGAAGTACTGATCGCGAAGCAGCGGATGCTGCGCGGCCTCACGGACATCCTGCACGAGGAGCGGCTCACGCGCCGCGGCCACACGACCTGCCACCCCTTCACCGATGCGGATGCGCATCCCCTCCACCACGTTCGGTGCCACCCCGCGCGCCGCCGCGAGGTAGAGGTGATCGGGCTCCGGCGCTCGCAGCATCAGCGAGCAGCGCTGCGCCTGCATGTCGTCGCCCACCAGAGCGAGCAGCCCGTCCACGAGTGTACGCGCGTCAGTCGTCTCGGCGTCGAGCGACAACGCCCGATCCAGGAGATACAGCGTACGCGTACGCTGCCGCAGGGCCTCGCTGCGCCGATGCAGTTCGATGTGGGCCTGTTCGAGTTGCGAGACGGCGGAGGTCAGTTGCTGTTCGGAAAGCTCCGCCTTGCGGGCGGCACGGCGGGCCTCCTCGACGGCCCGCGCCGCGTCCGCCTGCACCGCAATCATCTCCGCCGGATTGATCGCCGGGAGTTCCCGAGGCGTATTGCGCACTTCCCGCAGTTCCGCTTCGAGGGCGCTGAGCTTCCGCACATACTCGCCGTGTACCCGCTGCGTCACATCCTCGAGCGTGCGCACGGCCTCCTCACGAGCATCGCGCTCCGCGAGACGTACGTACGCCAGATCGAACAGCGCCACCGCGGGCGCGAGCCGTTCCGTCGTGCGGGTACCGAAGATCTTCCTCGGTTCGTACAAGGCCAGCACCGCCCCCAGCAACCCTTCGACCTTCACGCCACGAACGGCCAGCACACCGCCTTCCAGCATGGTGGAGAAACCACACAGCCTGGCGTAATCCGCCGACCGGTCGGTCACGTCCACGAACGGCCCGCCAGCGAGAATGCGTGCACGGACCGGTTCGGGGAGATGATCGAAGGTCGTTTCCATGCTGCTGCGCACGACCTGGGCCCCTACCGGCGTCAGGCGGTCGCGGAGCATCTCTCGGCGCGCATCGAATTGAATGAGCGCAATCGACGCCCCCCGATCGAGCTCTGCCACCGCTTCGCCGAGGGCGATGAGGGCATTGTCGAGGTCGGCGGCCGCGGCGAGGGCGTGGGCCAGTGAGGCGAGAGAACGTGGCGGCATGATGGACGAAGGTGACGTGGAGAAAACGTCGGTGCAGGCGACTTCGCAATGGCCGTGTGGCACGGAAATCTGGAAAGCGAGTTGAAGCGGACCCTCCGAATCCCTAGCTTCCCCGCGTCATGGACCCGCGACCGATCCTCCTGGTAACCCAGTACGACGGGGGGCGCTTCGCCGGCTGGCAGCGCCAACCCGACGCCCGCACCGTGCAGGGCGAAATGGAGGCCGTGCTGGCCCGACTGTGTAACGCGCCCGTCTCCGCCGTCGGGGCCGGCCGAACCGACGCCGGGGTACACGCACACGGCCAGGGCGTTGGGGTGCGCGTCCCGGACAAGTGGACCCCCGCGCGCCTCCAGCGGTCGATGAATGCCCTCCTGCCAGATGATATCTGGGTATCGTCTGCCCACCGGATGACGCCGGACTTTCATCCCCGGCGGAGCGCAATCGAGCGCCGATATGGTTATCTTGTGGGGACGGATGATTCGGCCTCTTCGCCCTTTCGCCGGCGCTACGAGTGGGCAGTCCCACGCCCCCTCGATGCCGAGGCGTTGCACGGCGAGGCCGAATGCCTGGTGGGAGAACACACGTTCCGGGCGTTCGCCATAGCTCACACGGCGCCGGTCGACGATCACCATCGCTGCCTCATTCATCGGGCAGCGTGGGTGCCTCGCGACGGCGGCTGGGTGTTCGAGGTTGCGGCGAACCGCTTTCTCCATCACATGGTACGTTTCTTGGTCGGAACGATGATCGACGTGGCGCAGGGGCGCCGACCGCGTGGAACGATCGCGCGGTTGCTCGTCGCACCCGACAACGCCGAGACCTCGGCCCCCGCGCCGCCACACGGGCTGTCGCTGCGCCAGGTCCTCTATCCGGCGTCCAGTTATGCGCCGGAGGCGTGAACATGACGCCCGTTTGCCGCAGCGTCGTCTGGTGATGGCCCGGCGTCCTTCGCTCGTCTGCTGTCTCGCGATCGCGCTCGCGGGCTGCGAAGGGGTGAACCCCTCCCGCTCCGATGCGCAAGCGCGCACCCTGCCGCCGGCGTCGACACTGCCTGGTGGGGCGGTTCCGGCCCAGAGTGTATCGGCATCACGCCGCACGGCCATCACGACCGCGGTGGAGCGGGTGGCGCCGGCCGTGGTGACCGTGCAGACCGAGACGGTCGAACGTGTGCCGGTCGACTTCTTCGAGTACTTCATGGGCGGCCGCTCCGGCGAGCGCCGCAACGCCGGTATCGGATCAGGCTTCGTGGTGCGGGCCGACGGCATCATCGTCACCAATGCCCACGTGATTGCCGGCGCATCGAAAGTGTCGGTCGCCATGCGCGACGGCACGACCTACGACGCGACCGTCGTCGGGGCCGACGAGTCCAACGATCTCGCCGTGGTCCGGATCAAGGCCAAGGACCTGCCGGTGGCCCCGCTCGGTCGTTCCGCCGACCTCATCGTGGGGGAGTGGTCGATCGCGATCGGCAATCCGTTCGGATTCGTCCTGGGCAACAACGAGCCCAGCGTATCGGTGGGCGTGGTCAGTGCGGTGGGCCGTAACCTTGCCGGCCGCGGCGAAGGCGGCGGCGCCTACATCGACATGATCCAGACGGACGCCGCCATCAACCCTGGCAACTCCGGCGGTCCGCTGGTAAACGCCAGTGGTGAAGTGATCGGCGTGAACAGCTCCATCTACAGCCCCAGTGGCGGTTCCGTAGGGCTCGGGTTCGCCATTCCGATCGACCGTACCAAGCGCATCGTGGAGGATCTCCTCGAGCATGGTGCAGTGCGCCAACCCTGGGTGGGGATCCGTCTCGAGGCGCCCCAGGCCCAGAGTGCGCGCGACGTCGCCAAGCTTGGTGCCATCGTCGCCCGTGTCGTGCCGGGGTCGCCGGCCGAGCGTGCCGGGGTTCGCGTGGGCGACCAGGTTGTCCGCGCCGGAACGCGTCCCGTCCGCAATCCGTTCGATTGGGAGGCGCGCCTGCTGGACCTCCGCGTGGGGGAAACGCTGCCCATCACGGTAAAGCGTGGAGGGCGCGATGTCGCGCTCCAGGTGCGTGTGGCCGATGCGCCCGAAGTATCGGCGCAAAAGGTCACGGTGCTCCGGGAACTGCAACTCATCACCCTCACCGACGCCATTCGGCAGGAACGGGGGATCGCCTCCAGTGCCGGCGCGCTGGTCTATCGCATTTCCGATCGCATTCGCGACGAGATCGGTCTCCAGGAAGGAGACGTCATCGCGCAGGTCGGGCAGTCCCGCATCAACTCGGCCGAGGCGGCCTCCAGCGCGATCGATCGCTACGGCGCGCGCGGTCCGGTGTTTCTCGTATTCGAGCGCAACAGGCAGTACTACCAGACCTCGTTCTACCTCCGTTGATTCCCTCTGCTTCGTGCCGTGACTGCTCCCGATAGATCGACGTACCAGTCTCCACTCGCCGACCGTTATGCGTCGCGCGCCATGCTCACCTTGTGGGGCCCGCAGACGCGGTACGGTCTCTGGCGGCAGCTGTGGCTGGCGCTCGCCGAATCGCAGCAGGCACTGGGGATCGCCATCCCCGATGACGCGATCGCGGCCATGCGGGCGCATCTGGAGGACATCGACTTCGAGGCAGTGGCGGCGTACGAGAAGAAGTTCCGCCACGACGTCATGGCGCACGTCCACGCCTTCGGCGATGTGGCGCCCGAGGCGCGCAAGTTCATTCACCTCGGTGCCACCAGCTGTTACGTCACGGACAACGCCGAGCTCATCCTCATGCGTCGCGGCCTGGGGCTGTTGCGCGAGAAGCTGCTCGATACGCTCGATGCCCTGAGCGGATTTGCGCGCGAGTGGAAGGACATGCCGGCACTTGGGTACACCCATCTGCAGCCGGCGCAGCTCACCACGGTGGGCAAACGGGCGACGCTGTGGATGCAGGACATTCTCCTCGATCTCGAGGATATCGAGTACCGCATCCGCACCCTGCCCTTCCGCGGCGTGAAGGGAACCACCGGCACGCAGGCAAGCTTCCTCACGCTGTTCGATGGCGATCACGCCAAGGTCCGTGAGCTCGACCGTCTTGTGTGTGCGAAGATGGAGTTTGCCGCCAGCATTCCGGTGAGTGGCCAGACGTACTCGCGAAAGGTCGACGCACAGGTGCTGGGTGTGGTGGCCGGCGTGGCCGCCACCGCCTCCAAGTTCTCGGGCGACATCCGCATGCTGCAGGCCTTCGGCGAGATCGAAGAACCCTTCGAGAAGAACCAAATCGGCTCGTCGGCGATGGCGTACAAGCGCAACCCCATGCGATCGGAGCGTATCGCCGCACTCGCCCGGTTCGTGCTGTCGCTCGAGCCCAACGCGAATCAGACGCACGCGGTGCAGTACTTCGAGCGCACGCTTGATGACTCGGCCAATCGGCGTCTCGCCATCCCCGAGTCGTTTCTGGCGACGGACGCCATCCTCGTGCTCATGCAGAATGTGGTGCGCGGCCTCGAAGTGCATCCGGCGCGCATTCGTCGTCGGGTGGAGGAAGAACTCCCCTTCATGGCCACCGAGGAGCTGATCGTGCGCTTCGTGCGCGCGGGCGGTGATCGGCAGGAGGCACACGAGATCATTCGGGGGCACAGCATCGCCGCTGCCCGCGCGGTGAAGGATGGCGCGCCCAAGAACGACATGCTGGAGCGACTGGCGGCGGACTCCGCGTTCGGCATTCCGCTCGAGGATCTTCAGGCGATTGCCGATCCGTCCCGCTTCGTGGGCCGATCGCCACAGCAGGTGGTCGAGTTCCTCGAGGAGCATGTCGCGCCGTGGCTTGCGCGTGAACGCGCCGGAGCGGAAGTCGAGGAGGTGCGCGTATGACGGCCACGGCGCTGGTGGAAACCCACCTGCCGCTGCCGCTGCTGCGGCGTGGCAAGGTACGCGATGTGTATGAGGTCGATGCCGATCGTCTCCTGCTGGTCACGACCGATCGCATCAGTGCCTTCGATGTCGTGATGAACGAGGCCATACCCTACAAGGGTGCGGTGCTCACCCAACTGACGGCATGGTGGTTGGGACAGCTGACGGGTACGATCGCGCACCACCTCATCACGGCAGACACCGACGCCATCATCCGGGAGGTCCCGGTGCTGGCGCCGTATCGCGAGGCGCTCGCCGGACGTTCGATGCTGACGCTCCGCGCCGACGTGGTACCGATCGAGTGCGTGATCCGCGGGTACATC
This sequence comes from uncultured Gemmatimonas sp., assembly GCA_964577455.1. GTDB lineage: Bacteria > Gemmatimonadota > Gemmatimonadetes > Gemmatimonadales > Gemmatimonadaceae > Gemmatimonas. The sequence goes on from CAZNZG010000037.1 coordinate 17,803, forward strand.
ACCGGATCGGCGTGGAAGGAGTATCAGGCGAGCGGGACCTTGGCCGGCGAAGCATTGGCGCCCGGCCTGCGCGAAAGCGACCGGCTTGTCCCGCCCATTTTCAGCCCCGCCACGAAGGCGGAAACGGGGCACGACGAGAACATCACCATCGCCACGGTCATCGAACGTGTGGGTGCCGAGACGGCGGCCACGCTGGAGCGATTGGCGCGCACCATTTACGAGTTCGGTCGTGACGCGGCCGAGCCGCGTGGGATTATCGTGGCCGACACCAAGTTCGAGTTCGGGTGGCGCAACGGATCGTTGTTGCTGATCGACGAGGTGCTGACGCCCGACAGTTCGCGATTCTGGCCGGCCGACAGCTACGCGCCGGGCCGTGGTCAACCGAGTTTCGACAAGCAGCCGTTGCGCGACTGGCTCGATACGGAGCGGAAGGCCGGCCGCTGGAACGGCGACGCGCCAGCCCCGACGTTGCCGCCCGAAGTGATCCGCGCCACGAGTCTGCGCTATCGCGATGCGTTCGCACGCATCACCGGTACGCCGCTCGACCTCGTGGCACTCGGCCTTCCCGCCGACTCGTGACCCCCACGGTACTGCAGCCGGGCTACGCGCCGGTCATCTTGGGGACCACGATGACCGCAGTCGTGCTGTTTCTTCTGGCGCTCCGCCGACGTTCCTGGACGTTGTGGCTCGCCGGGTATCTCGCGTCGATTGCGGCGCTGATCGTGGCGTGGAGGCTTCGATGAGTACACAGGACGACGGAGAGCGTCGACGCATACGGCCCCGCCAGGCCGCAGCCATCGCCCTCCCGAATGGGTTCACCCTCGCCAACCTGTTTTTCGGCATCTTCGGCATCGTGGCCGCCTCTCGTGGCGACTTCGATGCCGCCGCCCGTTTCATCGTGTTCGGTGGGGTGGCCGACACCCTCGATGGGCGTATCGCGCGCGCGACCAAGTCCGGTTCACGTTTCGGCGAAGAACTCGACTCGCTCGTCGACGCGATTTCGTTCGGGACGGCGCCCGCCCTGATCATGTACTTCGCGGTGTTCCAGAGCAGCCGCTGGGAGTGGATCTTCTGCTTCTTCTTCACGGCCTGTGCCGTGATGCGCCTCGCCCGCTTCAACGTGGAACAGGCGGGACGGAAGACCACGCACTTCACGGGGCTGCCCAGTCCGGCAGCCGGCGGCATTCTGGCCACCTACTACTGGTTCAGCCAGACCTCGCTCTACACCGAAACGATCGTCGCTGATCTTCCGTGGCATCAGATGCTCCGATTCCTGATCCTCGGTCTCGGCATGCTCATGATCAGCAACGTGCAGTACGCCAAGGTCCCCGTCGTGAATTTTCACTCGCTCCAGGGGATCATCGGCTTCCTGCTCGTCATCGGTACCCTCATCGGCGTGATCTTCCTGCCGAAGCAGTTCTTCTTCCCGGCCGGCATGGCGTACGTCCTGTACGGTATCGGCCGCACGGTGTTCCTCGGTCTTCTCGACCGTCTTCCCGGACGTGATCCGTCCGTGGAGGATGAGGATGAGGAGTCGGAGAGCGCCCCTCCCCGTCGCCGTCGCCGGCGCCGTCGTTCCAATCGAACCCCATCCGGTCCTGAGACCGGTCGCGAGGAGCCTTCCGCATGACCCGTTTCCGTTGCGCCATTCACATCGTCCCCCGGCGCGGTATCCTCGATCCGCAGGGCAAGGCGGTGTCCGACGCATTGCATTCGCTGGGCTTCGCGTCGGTGGGTGAGGTGCGCGTGGGCCGCCATGTGGTCGTCGATACCGATGCCGAATCAGCGGACGCTGCGCGCGCTGCGGTGAAGGCGATGTGCGAGAAGTTGCTCGCCAATCCGGTCACGGAAGACTTCGAAATCGCCAGCGTGGAGCACGCGTGAAAGCCGGCATCGTTCGCTTTCCGGGCTCGAACTGCGATGAGGATGCCTACCACGCGGTGGCGGACATTCTCGGGCAGGAAGCGGTGTACCTCTGGCACAAGGATCATGATCTGCAGGGCGTGGATCTCGTGATCCTTCCCGGTGGCTTCAGCTACGGCGACTATCTGCGGGCGGGTGCGATCGCGCGGTTCAGCCCGATCATGCAGGAGGTCGTACAGCACGCGAAGCGCGGTGGGCTCGTGCTGGGGATCTGCAATGGCTTCCAGATCGCGTGCGAAGCGGGCCTGCTCCCCGGCGCCCTCCTTCGCAACAATTCGCTCCGTTTCGTGAGCGCCCCGGTGTCGCTCCGCGTGGAGAGTATCGCCACACGCTTCACGTCGCAGTATCACGTGGGACAGATCATCTCGGTGCCGGTGGCGCATGGAGATGGCCGGTATACGGCCGACGGTGACACGCTGGCGCGTCTCGAAGGCGAAGGGCATGTGGTCTTTCGCTACGTCACCCCCGAGGGGGAGGCGACGGCTGCGGCAAATCCCAACGGGTCGCTGCGCAACATCGCCGGCATCGTGAGTGCGGGGGGGAACGTCCTCGGCATGATGCCCCACCCGGAGCGGGCGATGGAAGCGACGCTCGGGTCCACCGACGGGCTGCCGCTGTTCCAGTCCATCCTCGAAAACATGCTCGGAGGTGTGCAAGCATGAGCACGACCGCTTCGACCGGTGCGTCGCGCGTGGAGTCACGTCCGGGTGACCCGGCGATCACGCCGGCGCTCGTCGCCGAGCACGGCATCACGGAGTTCGAATACGAGCGTCTGGTGAACATGCTCGGGCGCACGCCCACGTTCACCGAAATCGGCGTGGTGAGCGCCCTGTGGAGTGAACACTGCTCCTACAAGCACTCGCGCCCCATGCTCAAGACGCTGCCCACCAAGGCCCCGTGGGTCCTTCAGGGTCCCGGTGAGAACGCCGGCGTGATCTCCGTTGGCGATGGCTGGGCCGTCGCGTTCAAGATCGAGTCGCACAATCACCCGTCGGCGGTGGAACCCTATCAGGGCGCCGCGACCGGCGTGGGCGGTATCCTGCGCGACGTGTTCACGATGGGCGCGCGTCCGATCGCGCTGCTCAACTCGTTGCGCTTCGGCCCGCTCTCGTCTCCGCGGGTCCGCTGGCTGTTTGCCGGCTGCGTGAAGGGAATCGGCGATTACGGCAAC
>CAZNZG010000038.1:0-20676 GCA_964577455.1 uncultured Gemmatimonas sp.
TGCTCAGGGTGCACTACGCCCGTCCCGAGGTGTCGGCGGCGATCGGCTACGACGGCCCGTTTCAGCTGCGGACCGCGCTGCGCGACTGGGAGGGCCCTCTCCCCGCGGGCCCGAAGGAGACCCCCACCGAGCCCGTCGCACGCGGACCGGTGGTGCTGCCCACCGTGATCGACCCCGAGCCATTGCCCTCGACCGTGGTGCGGGGGGGTGACCTCACCGCCGACGTGGTGCGCCGTGCCGATGCGGTCGTGATCGGTACCGGCGCCGGCGGGGCGGTCACCGCGGCCATCCTCGCCGAAGCCGGCTACGACGTGGTGATCCTCGAGAGCGGTGGCTGGCACACCCGCAGCGATTTCACCGAAGACGAGCCCGAGCTCACCGCCCGCCTGTTCGCCGACGGCGGGCTGCGCACCACCGACGACGCCTCCATTTCGCTGGTGCAGGGCGACACGGTGGGCGGCGGGACCATCGTCAACTGGATGATCATGCTGCGCACCCCCGACTACGTGCTCGAGCAGTGGGCGCGCGAGTACGGCACGTACGGCATGCGCCCGCACGAGATGGCGCCCGTGTTCGAGCGCGTCGAGCGCGACGTCAACGCGGGGCTCGTCCCCGAGAGCGCGCACTCCGCCATCAACCGTCTGCTCCTCGACGGCGCGCGTGCGCTGGGCTGGCGCGTGCGCAGCGGCATGATCAACGCGCAGGGGTGTGTGCGTTGTGGCTTCTGCAACTACGGCTGTCGTCACAACGCCAAGCAGTCCACCCTGCTCACCTATCTGCCACGCGCGCTGGCGAAGGGGGCCGCGCTCTACACCAACGCCCGCGCCGAGCGCATCGACGTGCTCGAGCGCGACCGCGGGCACGGCACGCCACCGCTCAAGCGCGTGCAGGCGGCCGTGGCCGGGACCGCACGGCGCATCACCATCGAGGCCCCGCTCGTGATTTCCGCCGGCGGCGCCGTGGGGACCCCGGTGCTGTTGCAGCAGTCCGGGCTGGGCGGCGGTGGTGTGGGGGAGTGGCTGCGGCTGCACCCCACGACCTCGGTGAACGGCCACTACGATCGCGACATCGTGCTGAGCTCGGGGATTCCCCTCACCACCATGTGCGATGAGTTCATTCGCTGGCAGGGGACCGACTACGGGTTCTGGATCGAGACGCCGCCCATGCACCCCGCGTTCACCGCCGCCGCGATGCCCGGGTTCGGACGCACGCATGCGGAAACGATGGCGCGCTTCAATCGCATCGGCTCGTTCATCGGCCTCACGCGCGACGGCGCCGACCCGCAGCAATCCAGCGGACGGGTGCGCGTGGACCGTCGAGGTCGCGTCTCCATCCGATACCGGCTCTCCACCGAAGACGAGAAGCGCGTTCGCGCCTCACTGGTGGCCCTTGCCCAACTGCACTTCGCGATGGGCGCACGCGCGGTGGAGTCGCTGCACGCCAGGCCGCTCGTGGCCCGTCGCATGGCCGAGGCCCCGTCGCTTGCGAGCGGATCCCTGGCCCCCAACCACATCACGCTCTTCTCGGCGCACGTGAACGGCACCTGCCGCCTCGGTACCAATCCATCCACGTCGGGTGCGACCCCCGACGGCGAGCGCCACGGGGTGCGTGGCCTGTACATTACCGATGGCTCACTCCTGCCCACGGCGCTCGGGGTGAACCCGCAGGAAACCATCATGGCCGTGAGTACCGTGATCGCCGAGCGCATGGCCTCGCGACACATCGGGCTCACCCAGTGACCTTCCCAAACGTTCCGCTCCGGACTGTCTGACATGAGCAAGGGTGACAAGAAGCGTCGCCGGGCCCTCGAGGCGTACGGGACGTTGCAGCGCGCTGCGAGCATGGCGGCCGCGCATGTCGATGACGCGGTCCATCCGTTCGGGTTGTCGGCCTCGCAGTACGGCGTGCTCGACACGCTCGCGCAGCGTGGTCCGGTCCATCAGCAGGAACTCGCCGAGGCGCTCGCCCGCAGCAAGGCCCAGATGACCGCGATCATCGATGCCCTCGAGGGGCGCGGTTTCGTGCGTCGCGAGCGTCACGCCGTGGATCGCCGCTTCATCTCCGTGTATCTCACCGAGGCCGGTCGCGTGATGCTGGCCGAGGCAGCGCCGGCCCGTACCGAGGCGATCGTGTCGCTCATGCGCGAACTGAGCGGCGAACAGAAGACGCGTCTCACGCGCCTCTGCCGCCGTCTGCTGCGCGTGCTCGACCCGCAGGACGACGATGGCGTGTCCGACTCGGACGACGATCCGTCGGACAGCGAGTCGCACGACGACGAGTCTGAATCGTCTGCGGATTCCAGCGATCCCGCTCCCCTATCCGTTGCATCCGAGTCAGCCGAAGGCGCTTCGTAGTTCGCCCCTGCGCCCTTCCCCCTGACAGCCTTCCTCCTGCTTCCTGCCTTTCCAACAAAACCCACTCCTTATGGCTGGCCGGCATTTCCTGCAGAGCCCCGGGCCCACGCCCGTTCCCGATCGTCTCCAGCGGGCGATGCATCGCCAGATGGAAGACCACCGATCGTCGGCCTTCCCGGCCTTCGCGCGCAGTATCCTGTCGCGACTGCCGCACGTGGTGCACCAGACCAGGGGCGAGGCGTTCGTCTTTCCGGCCACCGGGTCGGCCATGTGGGAAGCGGCGCTCGTGAACACCGTGAACCCCGGCGCGCGTCTGCTGGCGCCGCGTTTCGGGCAGTTCTCACACCTGTTCATCCAGACCGCGCGCCATCTTGGCTATCAGGTGGACGTGCTGGAGGAGCCCTGGGGTGAGGCCGCCGATCCGGCGCGCATCGAGGCCGCGCTCGCGGCCGATACCGCCCACGAGATTCAGGGCGTGCTGCTCGTGCACAACGAGACTGCGACGGGGGTGACCTGCGATGTGGCCGCCGTGCGCGCGGCGATGGATCGCGCGAAGCATCCGGCGCTGCTGTTCGTCGACGGCGTGAGCTCCATCGCCAGTCTCGACTTCCGCTTCGACGACTGGCGCGTGGACTGCGCGATCACCGGATCGCAGAAGGGCTTCATGCTGCCGGCCGGCCTCGGCATTCTGTACATGAGCGAGCAGGCGCTGTCGCGCGTGGAGGGGTGCACCATGCCGCGCGCCTACTTCGATCTCAAGGCCATGCGCGCCAACAACGCGCAGGGGTACTTCCCCAGCACACCGGCGCTGTCGCTGCTCTACGGGCTCGACGAGGCGTTGACCATGCTGCTCGAGGAGGGGATGGACAACGTGGCGGCCCGTCACAAGCGTCTCGCCACGGGCGTTCGCGCCGCGGTGAGGGCGTGGGGGCTCAGTGAGTGCGCCAAGCGTCCGGAGATCGCCTCCAACTCACTCACCGCCGTCGTCGTGCCGGACGGCGTCGATGCGCGCACGGTGATCGATATCGCCTTCAATCGGTACGACATCGCGCTCGGCTCCGGTCTCTCCGAAGTGGCGGGCAAGGTATTCCGCATCGGGCATCTGGGCGACATGAACGCCCTCACGCTCGCCGGGGCGCTCGCCGGCGTGGAGATGGCGCTCGTCGATGCCGGGATCGGGATCACGCTCGGCAGCGGGGTGGGTGCGGCGCTGCAGCACTGGCGGGTGCCGTCGTGAGCGACACGGTCCGCGTCGTCGTCACGCGCAAGATGCCCGCGGCCGTCGAGGCCGTGATCGCCGAGAAGTACGATGCCCTGTTCAATCGGACCGACGTGGCGCTGTCGCCCGATCAGCTCGTGCAGGTGCTGCAGCAGGCCGATATCGTGATCACCACGGTGACCGACAAGTGGCATCCGGGGATCTTCGATACCACCAACATTCGCACGAAGCTGCTCGCGAACGTGGGGGTGGGCGTGAACCACATCGCGCTCGAGTCGGCGCGTCGTGCGGGCATTGCGGTGAGCAATACCCCCGATGTGGTGACCGACGACACCGCCGATGTGGCCATCGCGCTCATGCTCATGAGCATGCGCCGTCTCGGTGAGGGGGAACGGCATCTGCGCAGCGGGGCGTGGGGTGGCCTCCGCCCCACGTTCATGCTGGGGCGTACGTTGCGCGGCAAGACGCTTGGCATTGTCGGGTACGGCCGCATCGGCCGCGCCGTGGCGCGCATCGCGCATGACGGATTCGGCATGAAGATCCTCTGGCACGCACCGCGCGACCCGAAGATCGACGATCCGGCCACGGCCGGTCCGGCCGGCGCGGAGCGCGTGGGGACGCTCGAGGAGCTGCTGCGCCGTTCCGATGTGGTGTCGCTGCATTGCCCGGCCACGCCGGAAACCCGGCACCTCATGAACGCCGAGACGCTCTCGTTCATGCCCGAACATGCGTATCTGATCAACACGGCGCGTGGCGATGTGGTGCACGAGGCGGCCCTCACCGAGGTGCTCAAGGCGCGCAAGATCGCCGGTGCCGGACTCGACGTGTACGAGTTCGAGCCCAGCGTGAACGCCGAGCTCAAGGATCTCGAGAACGTGGTGCTGATTCCGCATCTGGGGAGCGCCACGATCGAGACCCGCACCAACATGGGCATGCGCGCACTCGCCAACGTGGAAGCGTTCGTGGCGGGGAACCCGTTGATCGACCGGTGCGCTTGACGGACAGCTGTTCGTCAGGCGCTCCATCGATTCGACCACACCGTCCCGCTCGCAGGTGACGTTCCCTTCGCCCACGCACGCCGGCTCGTTGCTGCACTACCCGGACTTCCGCTCCCGGTATCTGCCGCAGCCGCACGACGTGACCGTGTTCCTGCCTCCCGGCTACGACGAACACCCCGATCGACGCTACCCCGTGCTCTATCTGCACGATGGGCAGAATGTCTTCGACGACTTGCCCATGTCGCCGTTCGGGGTGCAGTGGGGTGTGGATACCACCGCGCGCGCGCTCATTCATGCCCGAGTGATCGAGCCGCTCATCATTGTGGCGATCGGCAACGCGGGGCGCGAGCGGATCGACGAGTACACGCCCACGCGAGACAACATGCACGATGCCGGCGGCCTCGCGGACCGATACGGGCAGATGTTGGTCTACGAGATCAAGCACTGGGTGGACCACACCTGGCGCACCCGCCGGACGGCGCAGGATACCGCCGTGGCCGGCAGTTCGCTGGGCGGGTTGCTCAGCCTTCATCTGGGGCTCACGCACCCGGCCGTGTTCGGGAAGCTTGGCTTGCTGAGCCCCAGCGTATGGTGGGACGATCGCTGGATCGTGCGCCAGCTCGCCGCTGACGGCCGGCGCTCATCGCTGCGCATCTGGCTCGACGTGGGCACGGGCGAGTCGCGCATGCTCAAGGGCACGCGACTGCTTTATCGAATGCTGCTGCGCAAAGGATGGCGTACGGGCGACGATCTCTACTACATGGAGGCTGCCGGTGCGCTGCACGACGAACGCGCCTGGGGCGAGCGCACCGGGCTCTTTCTTCGGTTTCTCTTTCCCTCCACGCGATAGGGCATGGACAACTTCACGCAGTTTTCGCCCAAGGCGTTCACCTTCCTGCGCGGTCTCAGGAAGAACAATCGCAAGGAGTGGTTCGAGGCGCACCGCACGCAGTACGAGCAGGAGCTCAAACTGCCGCTGGCGGCGCTGATCGAGGAGATGGATGTGCAGCTGGCCACGATCGCGCCCGAGATCGTGGGGTCGCCACGGAAATCGGCATTCCGCATTCATCGTGACGTGCGCTTCAGCAAGGACAAGTCGCCATACAAGACACACGTGGCCTGCTGGTTCTTCCACATGGATGTGGGCACGCGCATGCAGTCCGAGGCGGTACACGGCGGGGCAGGGTTCTATCTGCACATCACACCGGGTGAGTGCTTCTGTGGGGGCGGCATCTGGATGCCGCCGCGGCCGGCGCTGCAGAAGATCCGCGAGGCGCTCGTGGATGACCTCGAGGGGTGGGAGGAGATCGTGAAAGCGCGCGGCTTCCGCAAGCGCTTCGGGGATCTCGATCAGGACGGGATGCTCACGCGCGTTCCGCGCGGCTACGCCCCGGATCACCCGGCGGCGGGGTGGCTGCGCTACCAGTCGTTTACGGCGGGGACGCCACTCACCGACGACGAGGTGACCAGCCCCCGGCTTCCGCGCATCCTTGCCGGGCACTACGCCGCCATGACCCCCTTCGTGCGCTGGCTCAACGATGCCCTCGGGCTCCCGGCGCGTACCAGCCGGCTCTGAGCCGTTGCTCGTCCCTTGATCGTCACCTGCTCGTCCCTCGATCGGGGCGGCGGCTGAGCGGCCGATACTCCCGGGTACCGCCGGGCACCGGGCTCGGCGAGATTCCCCGGGACATGTCGAAGTCGCTCAAGCTTACGCTGGATATCCTCATCGGGGCCGCTGCCCCGGTGGTGATCCTCAAATACGGCACCGCGCCGCTGGGAACGCTCACCGCGTACCTCGCGGCCGCCCTCGTGCCGGTGGCGTGGGTCCTCGTGGACCTCTTCGTCATCAGCCGGCGCTTCAATTTCATCACCACCTACGGCGGCGCCTCCGCGATCATGCGCGGGGCGCTGGCGTTCTGGTACGTGGACGGCGCGCTCTTCGCCTTCAAGGATAGCGCCAGCTATCTGCTCGCGTTCCTCGTCTTCGGCCTGACTGCCCTGTTCGGCACGCCGGTCACGCGCAGCATCGCACTGCAGGGGCTCGATCCCGATACCCCGGAGCGCGAGCAGCAGATGCACCGGTTGCTCGACGAGCCATCGGTATACAAGGCCATGAAGCAGGCGGCGCTCCTGATCGGCGCCACCAATCTCCTGGCGGGCGCGATCAACTACGTGATCAATCTCCGCATGGTCACGGCACCGTTCAACACGCCGGTGTTCAACGACCAGGTGGCCAACGTGAACGCCATCACGCGCATCGTCCTCGTGCTGCCGGACATGCTGGCGCTGTTCTTCGCGTTTCAGCTGATGTACAAGGCCATGTACGCGCTGCTTCCCGCCGACGAAGGGACCGATCCCGACGCCGGGGAGTTCTGGACGCTGCTCAAGCGCCGAGAAGACGCGATGGCCCGGGTGCGGACCACTGCCGAGACCGCGCTGCCTGCGTCCGCCGCCGAGGCGTTGGCGCGGAAGCAGGCCCGGGGAGAATTCGGCATCAGCTGACGTGCGGCGGCTGACGTGCGGCGGCTGACGTGCGTCAGCTGATGCCGGTCAGTTGCCGGAGAACCCGAACCGGCGGCCCAGCTCTCCGAGGTTGCCGAAGCGCTGGTTCACGATCGTGTTGTAGATCGAGCCGAAGGTGTAGCCCACACCCACGTTCAGGTTGTAGCGGAAGTTGGTCTGGAGCTGCTGACGCTGCGTGAGGATATCGCGCTCCGACTGCGCATTGGCGGCGATGTAGATCTGGTCGCGTACGCGTGACGCGGAGCCGCGGAAGTTGAGGGAGAAGCCGCGGCCGAGTCGCAGGTCCACGAACCCCGAGAGCGTCACGTGATTGCGTCGCGTATCGTGCAGGTACTGTGAACCTTCCAGCGTGAGGTTGGTGTTGCCCCACTTCTGCCGCTGCGTGAGCGCCAGCAGCAACGTCTGGTTGTAGCGCAGTTCGTCATCGCGACCGAACACGGTGGTGGAGTAATACTGATAGTAGTTCGGTCCCGCGTAGTAGAGAGCGGTGAGCTGCCGACGCGTGGCCTCACTCCACGGAAACCAGTTGTACTCGATCGCGGGGGAGATGCGCACCGAGAGCTTCTGGTTGAGCACCTCGCTGAAACCACCGGAGACCTTGGCGCCGACGGTCCAGTGGGCGTTGATGGTACGACCGAAGAGCGTGTTGATGTTGGAGGCGCGCTGCAGCACGATGACCGACACGGTGTCACGGACGGCCGGGTTGGCGCTGTTGGCCACGAACACCTTGAAGTCACGTTCGTTGTAGCTGCCGGTCGCTCCCAGATTGATCTTCCACTGCTCCGTCGTGCGGGCCGCCGACAGCGTGGTGCTCAGGTTGGTGGTCCTCACGAGCTGCTCGCCGTTCGCGTTGATGTTGCCGTCCACGCGATAGAGCCAGAGGTTCCAGCGGTCCTTCATCGAGCGGGCATTGAGCGTGGGCGCCACCACCCCATTGACCAGCCCGACGCGCAGTCGCGAGGCGATCGGCGTGCGTGCCACGAACGGCGCGAGCCCCAGCTGAAAGGTACGCAGCAGGTCGCGGCGCACCACGTCGTCGGCATCGTTGGGCAGGGTGGTCACGACGAGCGTGTCGACCTTGCCGACGTACCCTTTCTGCCCGAGGAAGTTGACAGTGATCTGACGGCCACCGTTCGCCGCGTTGAGTGAGGTCAACAGCAGGTGCACGTCGCTGTCGAAGCGGTCACGCACCCAGTTCACGTAGCCCATTTCCTGAACGAAGAAGGTGCGGTCGCAGCCACGCACTCCACCCTGGCAATCGAGAAACACGCGCAGCGACGACTGCATCACGCTGTCGGGGAGGACTGTCATGGCGGACGGACGCCCCCGGCCTGCGGGCGGCGTGGCAGGGGGCTCCTCCCCCTGCGCCGACAACAGGGATACGGGAAGGCACAGCGAAAGAAGCACCGCCCGCAGCAGCGCCGCGGGCGTCAGGTTCACGAAGGGCATGTCATGTCATGTATTGGGGACCGCCTTCCCGACCTTCGGTTGCTGGTCGGGCGGCGGCAGGCTCTCGGAAGGACTGAATGCCCGGGCGCAGGACCCGAGCCATACCGAACATCAACGCACGATCGGTCCGAAGTGTTCAGTCCCCCGAGGACGCCTCGCATGACGTCATTTTCGCGAGCCAGCCCGGTGCTGCCGGCAGGGGTGGCTACTACTTCTTCTTCGGTGCTTCCGGGGCCGCGCTGAACTCGATGCGGTCGTCCTTGCCGAACGAGATCGCGAGGTTGGCCGCCTCGGTCAGCGCCTTGATGGCATCGCCCGACGACGCGAGCGCGATGCGCATGGTGACCGGGCGACGGCCAATGCTGTCGTCGATCAGGGCGGCGTTGATGCCGAACCACCGTACCAGTTCCGGCACGACGGTCTGCAGTGGCGCGTTGTCGAAGACGATGCTGTCGCGTGTCCACGCCAAGGCGACGTCACGGGCCACACCGTCGAGCGGGGTGATGACCCCCTTCGCCAAACGCATCGTCGATCCGGCCTGAACACTCTGCGTGGTTTCGCTGCGGCGGTCGGTGAGTGTCACACTCCCTTCGCCGACCTGCACCACCACCGCCTGATCCTCGGCGTAGTTGCGTATCGTGAAGACGGTGCCGGTGGCGGTCACCGTGGCATCACCCGCGCGTACCGAGAAGGGCATGGCCTTCGCATCGGCAGAAGGCGTGACCGTGAAGGTCGCGGTGCCATCAAGCTGAATGGTACGCTGGGTGCTGCCGAATTCGGCGGGAATGGCCAGCCGCGTCTCACTGCCCATCGCCGCCTTGGTGCCGTCACGCAGCGTGAGCGTACCCCGCTGTCCCTTTCCCGACGTGAGATTCTGTACCTCGTCACTCTTGAGGGCGCGCTCCACAGCCACTTCGCTCCCCGCCCGGTCGAGGAAGCGCTGTATGCCGATGATCGCCGCCACGGCCACGACGGCGATACCGCCGTACAGCAGCCACTTCGGCTGTCCGGCCACACGCTCCACATGTTCCTTCGCGTGCGCACGCTTGGTGGCACGTGCCTCCTCGGCTGCCTTGGCGTGATCGACGGCCGGCGCATGAAGCTCATCGAGGAGATGCTTCACCGCTTCGTCGACCGAATCCACCGTGACATGCGACGTGGTGTGTCCCTCACGGTGATGAAATGCCGCATGCTTGCGGCGCTGGATGTCGGCTTCCTGACGAACGGCCTCCTCAAGAAAGGCAGACAGCGCCACCGGATTCTGAAAGCGCTCACGTGCCTGCCATGTATCCAGCATGGCCTTGTGTGCCACGCGGCCGCGGAAGGGTGCCAGCTCGTTGCCCAGCCGCTCGCTGGCCGCAGCGAGCAGGCTGTCGTACTCCTGGCGGTAGACGGCAACGAGCGCGTTCTCGTCGCCGCTCACGAAGCGGGTCACGGCGGACGCGTCGGGGGTCGGTAGTACGGTGGTCATCGATTCTCTCCTCTTCCTGACGGAAGCGAGCGGGCAGCAGGGGTGGTGGGTGCGGGCGACAACGGCCCGCCATGGCCCCACGCTGCCCCCGGGACTCGCACCCCGCAAACGGAAAAAACCTGACAACGACGGGGGGATTGCCCGTGGTCACGGGCGGCCACGGCGCTCGGCGGCGCTCAGCGGCGCGCGAATGCTTCGCGGTGAGGGCAACGGTGAACGGGGAGGCCCCGACCTCGGAGCGGTACACACGGACAGAAGTGGCGCCGCATGGAAGCGAACGGTAGCTTCGCACAGAGGGGCGTGACGGTCCCATCCATTCCTCAGCCACGTCAGGTGCTCATGCGATCGATTCTTTCGGCCACCGCCGCCGCCGTTACTGCTGCATCACTCGCTGCCACATCGCTCGGCGCGCAGACGGCCCCCGAGACCGCGCTGAGCAAGATGATCGAGAGCCGGCTCCCCGAGGTGATGCCCAAGGTCGTGACCTGGCGTCGGGACATCCACCAGCATCCCGAGTTGAGCTTCGAGGAGAAGCGCACGTCGGCGATGGTGGCGGAGCATCTCCGCAAGTTGGGGCTCGAGGTGCAGGCGCCGGTTGGGCGCACCGGCGTGGTGGGCATTCTGCGTGGCGGCAAGCCTGGTCCCGTCGTCGCGCTGCGTGCCGACATGGATGGGCTGCCCGTGACCGAGCTCGTGGATGTGCCCTTCAAGAGCACGGTGCGCACGCAGTGGCAGGGGCAGGAAGTGGGGGTGATGCACGCCTGCGGTCACGACAACCACGTGGCCATTCTCATGGGCGCTGCCGAAGTGCTCGCCGGGATGAAGGCGCAGATCCCCGGCACGATCAAGTTCCTCTTCCAGCCGGCCGAGGAAGGGCTGGGTGGCGCGCAGGCCATGGTGAACGACGGGGCGCTGCTCAATCCGGTGCCCGATGCCGTGTTCGGCCTGCACGTGTGGCCCAACACGGTGGGGCAGATCGCCGTGCGTCAGGGTCCCATCATGGCGGCGGCGGGCAACTTCAAGATCATCGTGAAGGGCAAGCAGACGCACGGTTCGCAGCCCTGGTCGGGGGTGGACCCGATCGTGGTATCGTCGCAGATCGTTCTCGGGCTGCAGACGATCGCCAGCCGTCAGGTGAACGTCGCGTATCTGCCGAGCGTGCTTACCGTGGGCCAGATCACGGGTGGCAACCGCAGCAACATCATCCCCGACAGTGTGGTGATGGTGGGCACGCTGCGCACCTTCGATGACAACATGCGCGCCGACATCGCCATGCGTATCAAGCGCACCGCGGAAGACATTGCGCGCTCGGGTGGCGCGACGGCGATCGTGGAGATCGACAAGGGTGGGCTGGTGACGAAGAACGACACGTCGTTGACCGATCGCATGCTGCCCACGCTGCGCCGTGCTGCCGCGGGCAACGTGGCGATCGTCAACCCGGTCATGGGTTCCGAAGACTTCCCGGTGTTCACGCAGAAGATCCCCGGCATCTTCTTCTTCCTCGGTGTGACGCCCAAGGACAAGGATCCCAACACGGTGCCCGTGAACCACTCGCCGCTCTTCTTTGCCGACGAGGGGGCGCTCATCACCGGCGTGCGGTCCATGGCCGGTCTGGCAGTGGACTACCTCAGCATGAACGCGGGGAAGAAGTCAGCGAATTGACGCGGCGTCGGCGTCCACCTCTTTCTCCCACGCGGCGAGTTTGAGGCGCAGACGGCGCGCCACGTCGGTACGTACGCGTGCGAGGTCGTTCCGTTCACCCGGATCCTTGCGCACGTCATAGACGTAAAGGTGGCCGCCGTCGACGACGATCTTCATGTCGCCCTCGCGTACGGCGTGCATCACCCGGCGGTCCTGAACGGATCGCCAGAACAGCGTGCGTGAAGCCACGGGGGCCTTTCGCTCGAGGATCGGCAGGAGATTCATGCCGTCGAGCCGTGCGTCGGTCGGCACACGCACCTTGGCGGCGGCGAGAATCGAGGCGGAGAGATCCATCGTGATCCCCACCTGTGGGGTGACCATCCCGGCCGGAATGCGGCCGGGCCAGCGCACGATGGCCGGCACGCGGATGCCACCCTCCCACGTGGTCCACTTCCGGTTGAAGAGCGGCGTGTTGTTCGAGAGCCACTCACCGCCGTTGTCGTTGGTGAAGATCACGATGGTGTTGCGCGCGATCCCCTTGCGCTCGAGGGCGGCGAGAATCGCTCCCACACCGCGGTCCATGCGCTCGACCATGGCCACATAGTCGGCACGGGTGCTGGTCACCGAGTCGGCCGGCTTGAGAAACCGTGCATTGCCCACCGCCACCGTGGGTGTATCGGGGCGCTGGAAGGGCCAGTGCGGCGCATTGTACGCCACGTCGATGAAAAACGGGCGTGTGGTCTGCCGCTCGATGAATTCGATCGCCCTCGTCGTGATGAGGTCGGTGGTATACCCTTCGACCGACACGCGCGAATCATTCTCCCAGAGATCCGGTTGCCCTCGGCTGTCGTGATGACGCCAGTAGTCGTGATAGCCGGCCTTGAGACCGAAGAACCAATCGAAGCCGTGTGCGTTGGGGCTCTGGTCCGCGCGATAACCGAGGTGCCATTTGCCCACGAGGGCGGTGGCATAGCCACCGTCCTTGAGAAGACGCGGTAGCGAGTACGGTGAGGCATCGAGCCCACGCTCGCTCATTTCGCCTGCCACCCCCGATCCGGCCGGCAGCGGCGCCTCCACCAGATACCGTTGCTGGTAGCGCCCCGAAATGAGTCCCGCACGGGTGGGTGTACAGGTGGTGCCGTTGGCGTAGAAGTCGGTGAAACGCACCCCCTCGCGTGCGAGACGATCGAGGTTGGGCGTGCGGATGTCCGTCGCACCGTAGCTGCCAAGGTCGGCATAGCCCATGTCGTCGGTGATGATGAGGACGATGTTGGGACGGTCGGCCGGTTGGGCGGACAGCGGCGACAGCCACACGCCAACGCTCAGCACGGCGCAGGTGACCAGTCGCTGCGCCGACACGCACAGGCGACCGAGAGTCTGCACGACTGGCCAGACGGCAATGGTCATGATTCGGCTCGGGATCAGTGAAACGCCGATGGGCGAAGCAACGGTCGGCGCTGCGGAGGCACGTGCCAAAGCTGCGGCTCGATTCCGTGTCACACCAGTGTTGGGCGGACGAACGGCACCGCGTGCGCACGACGCTGGCGGAATGCACCAGGGCGTCGCAGGTTACAACAGCTGCGCTTCGGTGCGCCTCTCTCGGCGCACGCTGCAGATTCCCACCATCCGTGCCCTGCCCATGACGCTCTACAACATCAATCTCATGTGGGCGATCGTGCTGTTTGGTGTGCTGCTCTGGTCCACGGCCGGCGATTGTCTCAACGCGGCGCTCCGTCCCGGTATGCGGCTCATGAGCATGATCGTGAGCTACGGGGTGCTGGCGTGGATGCTGGTGGATCTGCCGTTCCGCGAAGCGGCCACCACGTGGCTGCTCTTCGCCGCGTTCGGCGGGGCGCTCAGCTTCGTGTACGAGCTGTGGGCCCGTCGCAAGTATGCGGGGACCGACCGCGCCCCGCGCTCGCTGGTCCAGCCGATGGGGCTGCTCATGTGGCCGGCCATGATCCCCAATGCCGTGGGCCTGATGTTCAACGACGCCGGCATACTTCCCGCCGACGAGCGGGCCGAAACGCACGAGGAAGACAAGCTGCGCATTACCGGCGAGTTGCCCATGCCGAACCCCACGCCCAAGCAGGGACGCGCGCTCTACGACCTTCGCTAGAAGGCGAACTTGAACCAGTGCGCGAGTCGCGTGAGCACCACATTGCGCCGCGGCAGCAGCCGGTCCAGCTCCGCCGGATCCTCGATCCAGCGTGACTGCCCGATCAGCGAGATGAGGTCGATGGTGGCAGTCACGGAGGGCCAGCCGGCAAGCATGACCACGGCTTCGCCGTCGCTCACCATGCTGCGGTCGTTCTGGTTGGCCGAGCCGATCATCGTGTAGAACACGGCGCGTTGACGATCGGCAGGTGCGAGGTCGTCGTACCACCGCTGCACCACGTCGTGCCCCACGTCGATGCGCGCATCGGCCACCTCCTCGAAGGCGGCCACCGCTGCGCCGCGCGCCTGCAGTTGCGAGATGCGGCGCGGCACGAACTCACGCGTGAGCGCCACCCAGTCGCTGCGGGCCATCACCGACCACGCCTCCTTCGATGCGATGAAGTTGGCCTTCAGGTGCAGCATCGGTCGTGAACGGGCTTCGAACTCCTTCCCTTCGCGCTGCGGCACCGGCAAGGCGCCCAGCGTGGTGGCGATCTGCTCCAGCCCGTCATACACGCTGGGCGGAAAGCCGAACAGGTCGCGCAGCCATGCATGTGTGCCCAGCGTGGCACGCACGGCGAGGATCTTGCCGGGCACATCGGATACCGGCAGCTCCGAGGCGTACAGTCCCACCTTGATCATCCCGCCACGCGCCTGCAGGACGGACTGCAACTCACGCTCGGCCATCATCAATCGCCACAGCAGTTCGCGACTGCGAATCATGCTCCCGAATGCACGGGCCGGTGCGTTGGCGAGCGTGGGAGCGATGACCAGCACCCGTACGCCGCGCAGTGAGGCGCCGATGAGTGCCGACCCCCAGAAGGTGCCGTTCCAGATCGAGTCGGGGATCTTGATGACGGAACCGACGGGCATGAGCGTATACAGCATCGCCTTGGTGACATTGATGCTCTTTTCCGCATACCCGGTGCGGTTCTGCAGCAGCAGCGCACGCAGCTGCCGCCCTGGCGTTCGCGTACCGCGGGCGATCTGGTCTGCATAGTCCGACGGCAGCGGCTGTGCCTGCAACACGGCCGGTATGCGATCGGCGCGCACCCCCTGACTGAGCAACAGTTCACGCGCTGCCGACTTGAGCGCGAGCGTTGCCGGACCGCGTACCAGCAGTGAGCGATCCTCCCACGCGAGGTTCGCATAGTGCTCGCCCACACCGGCGCCAGTCACGATCGCTTCGCCGGCATACGGATCACGCTCGGTGACATCGTAGAACACCAGCTTGCGGTGATCACGCATCCATGTGTCGGGTACCGGAAAGTACGACGCGACACGCCAGCTCCAGAACGTCGGATCGGAGACGTTGGTGATGTTCACATGCACCTTCACCAGATTCCGCAACCACGCGTCCCCGTACTGGCGTCGCTGCTCGGTGAGGAGTGACGAGGCGGCAATGGCTGCCCGTAGCGTATCCTGCGCCGCGCGCAGTGAGTCGCCCCACGCGGCGAAGCGTCGATCGAACTGTGGTTCGTGCCCTAGAGGGTTCTCGAGCAGGTCCATCCACATCCATGACGCATTGGCCCGGTAGAAGAACTCGTCGAGGATGATCATGTAGGTGGGGAACACGCCAGTGCTGTCGTAGGCCCGCACGCGCGCCGTCATCGCGCTCAGGTACGAACGCAGCACATGACGGAAGCTCATCTCGTCGGGATCACCACGGGCATCGCGGCCGCGAAAGTCGTGCGTCCACAGGACGTGATACTGACGCGCCTCCCGGATCGTGCGGCTCAGCTGATACTGGAACTGCTCGTTGATCACGTACGACACATCGTTGCCGTCGGTGAGTGGTTCGCCGATGAGGCGGGTGGTCAGCGAGTCGAGTTGTGCCTGGGTGACGTGCTCCTCGGGGCGCAGCGCGAGCTGCAATGGCAACCATACGAAACGGGAGCCATCCCACTCGAGGTTGCTCACCCGCCGCACGTCTTCCACGATGTCGAGCAACTCCGCGAACACGCCGCTCACCGCCGGCACCACGTCACGCGGCATCCGTGCCTGCACATACAACCATCGCAGGAACTCACCGCGGGCCAGGATGGCATACTCCCGCGTGGTATCGTCCTCCTTGGCCTGCCCCAGCAACCGATCGTAGGGGATCAGCACTTCGTCGAGAAGAATGCGCCGCGCCTCATCGGCCACCATCCTTGCCGTGGCGCCCGCGGCATGCGCTGCAGCCGTGGAGGTATCACCGTGCAGTGCGTGCGCAAACGCACGCACCATGGCGTCGTGCAACCGGGTGGCCTCCGCTTCGGCCGTTCGGCCTCCTGCGGCCTTCGCGATCACGCGCAATCGGGCCACCACCGTACTGTCACTCGCGGCACCTCCATCTCCGCGATGGTCCAGCCATGGCACGGTGAGTGTGGACAGGCGGTGGGCAGCCTCCCGCGCCTCGGCAAGCGCGTTCACCAGCGCCGGTCGCGACTCCGGCAGCGGCATGAACGGGAGTGCACGCGTGCGCAGCATCACCCGGTCGCTGTATGGACGGGTGGTCCCGAGTGGAATGCGCCGGAAGAATGGGGCATCGATGCCGATCGTGAACATGCGCTGTGGCGCGCCACGATAGTCGAGGCGAAGGACCGAGCCGTCGTGGAAGACGCCGCCGCGGCGCACCGGATGCAGCACGGAAACGAGTGGCCGTAGCCGGTGGTCGAGCCCACTGTAATCGACACCCACCCCGAGGCGCAGGAACGGTGACACCGCACGCAGACGCAGACCCCCGTTGAGGCGCGTATCGAGCATGCCGCCGTACCCCTCGAGTTGCGCACCGGCCAGCCCCAGCACACGGCTCGCCATTTCGTAGTAGAGCCCTGCCCGCGCCTCCACCACCGCCGTGGGATCTCCGTCACGGCGCTCAATGCCGCTGGAGATGCCTGCGGAGCCCTGCCACTTGTCGGGCTGGCCGAGGGAAAAGGTTGTGCCGCCGTCGGAGGGGAGTCGTGACTGACCGCGCACCGGCTGTGCGGGCAGTCGCTGCGCGCTGCACCATGACACGAGGAGCGAAAACAACACCGGGTACACTCGGCACATCCGGCGGGTCATCTGCGATCTCCCGTACTGTCGGTGGCCACGTATCGCGGGCATCCCTCGAGCGAATCCGCCGGAGGCATGGCGGTGGGAAGAAGCGACCAGTACGCGCTCTGGCGCTGCGCTGTGCCGCTCCGTATGCGACATGCCGCTGCCCGCTCCGCGCCCACAATGTGCACCAGATCCTCCAGCATGGAGGTCTTGCGGTGCACGGCGTGGTGCGTGCCGAAGAGCCGCTGGAACCATCCCTCCCGCGCACGTCCGCGTGTCACATCGACGGTTTCGAGCGCGGGGTGCACGAGTGGCGGATCGGTGAGTCGCCCCGCGCGCTCGTAGCCGTCGGCGAGATACCCCAGCGTGAGTGCCCGGTCGTTGCCTGCCGTATACAGCACCACGCGCGTACTCCGTGAGGTGAGCGGTGTGATCAGTTGGTCGCGGAAGTATGTCGCGTCGATGTCCGGGACCATGAACGCTGTGGCACGGAGCGGGAGTGCATCACGCCGCAATGTATCGAAGGCGAGTGCGGTGCCCACCAGCTGTGCCCCGAGCGAGTGCGCGGCCACCACGATGTGCGGCGCGCCGATGGTTCGTTCCAGCAGTGCGAGCGCCTGCAGAAAGTGTGTCCTGCTTGCCACGGCATTGGCCGAGTCCTGCTTGTACGCGCCCATCACGAGCGCCCCCTGGCGGGGCCACGTGACACCGGCACCATGTGACGGCCAGCAGAAGACGATCCACGGTACGCTGCTGCCGCTCTCGCGGCGGGCGGCTGCCGCATAGCGCCAGGCTTCGTGCAGCGAGGTACCGAAGCCGTGCACGTACAGTACGCTGAAGTCATAGGGCGACTGTTGACGGATGGCGCGTTCCCGGACCATCGCGACGAACTGTGCCTCCGAGAGCCACGCGCTATCCACCAGTTCTCCATGCCCGGCATCTGCGGCGCGCAGCGATTCGGCGTCCGTCTGGGTGGCGCGGCGTCGAAGCACCGCGACGCCGAACTGTACGGTATCCGACAATGCCCGTGTGTCCCGGCCGTTCTCCCGGGCGCGCGCCGAAACGAAGAGCACGCTGTCATACACCATGGGTCCCGGGACCTGTCCCCCGCTGGTGGAGGCACACGCCGTGCTGGCCACGGCGGCGGCCGCGGTCGCCACCGCCAGTGTGGCCCGTCTCATGCAAGGAGCAGCCATTCGCCATGCCATGTGCGTCATGGACTTCAAGGTACGATTCATTCGATGCCGCTGCCCCGGGTACGTCCCGACAGGATGTGAGGGCTTTCCCGCATGGCATCACCATGCCGGCGAGACATGCTGCAATGACGGTCAGTGATGCCGCAGGCGCGACCGGCCCATCGAATGCCAAACTTCCGACGGAGGTGAGCATGTCCACCCGTACGTCGTCCACTTTGCTCGATCCGTTCGAGCCCGTTGTGCCGCCGCACGGTCCCATTCTCGTGGCCAGCGACAGCTCGCCGGCCTCCGACGCGGCGTTCCCGATGGCGCGCGTCCTCGCCGGCCATACCGGTGCTGCCGTGCAGGTGATCAGCGCCCTGCGTCCCAGCGCGATGCCCACGTACGCCTTCGATGCGGTGTCACATCCGGTATTGCCCACCCCGGACATGCTCGACGCGCGGGCTGCGCTGATTCGGCAGCAGGTGGCGCGATTCGTACCGGGGGCTGCCACCGGGAGCCCCGCCGTGGCCCCGTGGCCCGTGCAGGTGCGAACCGGTGAGCCCGTGCGGGAGATCACGAGGCAGGCGCACTCTTCGGAAGCGCGCCTGATCGTGGTGGGGCGTGGTCGTCACGGGCTGCTGGAGCGGCTGTTGGGCGGCGAAACGGTGCTGCGCCTGCTGCAGCTGGGCGAAACCCCGGTGCTGGCGGTCGATCCGCAGCTCGAGGCGCTTCCTCGGCGGGTGATCATCGCCACCGACTTCAGCGTGTTCAGTGTCTATGCCGCACAGGTCACCCTCGACCTCGTCGCTCCCGATGCGACGGTGGAGTTCGTGCATGTCGCGCCGTCTCTGACTGAGACGGGGCCGGTGCTTCGTGACTTTGCCGATGAATACCGCCGTCAGGTAGGCGCCAGCTTTGCCGCTCTCATCGAGCGGTTGCAGCGTCCGGGCATGACGTTCGAGACGTGTGTACTTGAAGGCAATGCGTCCACGCGACTCGTGGAGCATGTCGCCGAGTATGGCGCATCACTGGTGGCGTCGGCCACGCACGGCTACGGCTTCCTGCGGCGCATGATGCTGGGCAGCGTGGCTGCCGAACTGGTGCGTTCGGCGCCCTGTTCGGTGCTGTGTGTGCCGGGGACGGCGCAGACCCTCGCCGCCGCCCGTGCCCAGGCGACCACCCTGCACGACCAAACCCATGTACTGGACATGGACACACTCGATCAGGCGCTCTTCGACTTCTCGGTGCGTCACGCCGGTCGAACGTGCACGGTGGAGGTGATCCATCGTGATGTGGGGGCGCACTCGATCGGCCATCACCTTCGGCTTGCCGGCGTGTCGTACGAACGTGCGCAGCGCACGGCCACGCTCATGTTCGGTGCCTCCGCCGCCGAAGGGCAGCACCTGTCGCATCAGGTGCCCGACTGCCGCCAGGTGGAGCTGGTGGTGGATGCCGCGTCGCGAGATCAGCTGCTGCGCTTCACCCACGCGCAGGGGCAGACCCTGGTTCTGCTGGAGTGAGCGACCGTGACGGTGCCGGACGATTCAGAGCGCCGCGCGCGCCGCCGCGTACTCGGCGGTCACGAAGCGCCCGTTCACCACGAACACCTTGTTCTGCCGCGAACAGTGCACCACATCGAGAACGGCGTCGAACGCTTCCCCGCTCACGCGAAGGCGCTGCCCGAGGGCGACCGGGGTGCCGGAGAAGAAGCTCACCCCTTCGAGTGACAGGTTGCGGAGGCGCACGTCCACCCCGGGCGAAAGCGGGGTGAGATAGAGCTTGCCCCAGTCGTTGCGCGAAACGCGTGGCAGTCGCCGCCGCTCCTTTGCACGCGCCGTGACGAGGGGACGGATCACGCGCACGGCGATGCGGGTGAGTGGCGCGCGGCAGTGCGTGCATCGCGCATCGCCCAGCTCCACGACGGCGCGGCAGAAGGCACACTCGGTGAGCGGCACCGGCGGGGCCGGGGGCACGGGCACGTGCTCGTACATGGCGTTGCGGGCCCGAAGTTCCGCATCGTAGGCGGCGCGCCGCTCGGGATCGCCCAGCACATTCCACGCTTCATTGATCCGGACCGCGAGGTCGTGCTCGCCCCCATTGTCGGGGTGATGGGTCCACATGAGTGCACGGTACGCCGCGCGGATGACCTCGACGGGGGCATCCGGCATGACGTGCAGCTGCCGATACAGATCAGGAATCACGGGCGATGGAGGCGCTGAACGAAGCGGCCGGTTACTCGAGTCGTGCGCGGGCGGCGGGGCCGCCCAGTGCCTGGGCGCGCACGCTGTCCATGATGCGGGCCATGTCGGCCTCGCATCTGGCCCGCTCGTCGGCGGTCCAGAGATCGGCATTGGAGGCGGCGCGGATGGACGCCATCATCTCGTCCACAAGCTCGCGCAGCCGCGGGTTCCGACGGCGTTCCTGACCGTCGGGCTGGCGGACGGGGGCGTTGGTCATAGGCCCAATGTCGGATAATCCGGGCAGGGGGACAAGGGCTGATCGGGAAACTGGTGGAGGCGCATGGTATTGGCTGAAGCGGCCTTCACCGTTTCAGCGCCCTTCGTCCCGCAGCATACGCACGGCCGGCGTCTCCAGATCGTCCATCTGCCCGTTACGGGCGCTCCAGACGAAGGCCCAGACAGCACCGCCCACGATCACGACGGCG
>CAZNZG010000039.1:0-20473 GCA_964577455.1 uncultured Gemmatimonas sp.
GTCGCGGGCACTCGGTGCCGTGACTCTCACGCAGGGCGCGCACACCTTCGACTGGCTCCATCAGCGCCCGGACGGGTCGCACGTTCCGGTCGAAGTCAGCGTGCGCCATGCCCAGCTCGCCGGTCGACGCGTAAGTGTGGTGGCGTGGCGCGACCAGACTCGCCGTCTGGAGCTCGAGCGTGAGCGTGCCTTGCTGCAGGAACGTCTCGACCTCGCGCAGAAAATGGAGGCGGTCGGGCAACTCGCCGGTGGTATTGCCCACGATTTCAACAATCTGCTCGCCGCCATTCGCAACGCGGTGCAGCTGGCCATGGACGATCTACCGGCCACTGCCAACGCGCGCAACGATCTTGACCTCGCGCTCCAGACGGCGGAACGGGCCGCCGGGCTCACACGCCAGCTCCTCGCATTCAGCCGCCAGCAGCCTCGCACCGCCGAAGCGGTGGACATGGCCGCGTTGCTGCGTGACATGATGCCGCTGCTGCGGAGCTCTTTGCAGGCCAGCACCGCCATCCGTCTCAGCGCCGAAACCGGTGAGGCGCGCATCCTGATCGATCGCAGTCAACTCGAACAGGTGGTGCTCAATCTCGTGCTCAACGCGCGAGATGCGATGCCCAACGGCGGACAGATATCGCTGTCGGTGTGGGTCGATCACATCCGCGGACAGGTCATGCTCAGCGTGACCGACACCGGGGTGGGGATGGACGAAGCCACGCGCCAGCGCATGTTCGAACCGTTCTTCACCACCAAGCCCACCGGCTCGGGGACAGGGCTCGGTCTGTCGGTGGTCTACGGCGTGGTGACGCAGGCCGGAGGTACCATTCGCGTAGACAGCGAAACCGGACGCGGCACCACGATCCGTGTGGCCATTCCGCAGGTGCGTGAGCAGCCGGTCGGCGAGTCACGGCTCCCGTCCTCGCCCTCTCATGGTGAGGGTGGCATCCTGCTGGTTGACGATGAAGCCGCTGTGCGTTCCACCACGCGGCGACTGCTCGAGCGCAGCGGGTGGCGCGTCATCGAAGCCAGCAATGGAGAAGAGGCCTTCAGCCTGTTCGTCGAACATCGTGAGCGGTTGTCGGTCGTCCTCACCGATGTCCGCATGCCGGTGATGGACGGTGTGGAACTCGCCCGTCATGTTCGCGCCGAGGCTCCTTCGTTTCCCGTTCTCTTATTTTCTGGCTACGACGGGCTCGAACAGCAGGATGTGAAAGCCGTCTCCGACGTGCCGCTGCTGGCCAAACCATTTTCCTCGGCCGATCTGTTCTCGGCACTGCGGCTCGCCCTCGCGATGGAGTGATCGCGGACAGGGCGGGGTTTCTGCTTAGTCGTGCCTGGTGTGCCTGATGTGCATGAGTTGCACGCTCTGCCTGACCGCGCCGGCTTCGTAGGGCACGGTGGTGGTCGACTCGATCGTCAGTCCGGTCGAGGGCAGGTGATCGCGGAAGGCGGGAAGCGCCAGGCGACCGGGATCGGCAATGATCGCGAGTCCGCCCGGCGCGAGGGCCTTTGCCAGGCAGGTGCCCACCAGGATGGCGTACTCCTTCTCGTACAGCACATCGGCAGCGATCACGACATCGAAGGTGCCGATATCGTCGGGCCACATGCGCCAGTTCACCATGCGCACGTGCGGCTCGTGCCCCAGATTGCGCGCGGCGTTGCCGCGTGCCACGTGGATGGCATCCTCGTAGTAGTCGGTGGCGGTCACGTCGAAGCCCGCCGCCATGGCCGCGGTCGTGTCGAGCCCCAGCCCGCATCCCATCTCCAGCAGACGGCGCCCCGCACCCTGTTGCTGCAGGAGATGACCGGCCAACACGCGGGCGGACGGCCACAGGTCTGCCCAGTAGGGGAGCCGTTCATCCATCACGTAGTCCGCTTCGCTGATCAGGTGATCGGCGTTGGCCGGCTTCACGAGCGTGAAGGTGCGTCCGTGCGCGCCCTCGCCCACCGTCACGTCTTCGCGATCCACCTGAAACTTGCGCGCCATCGCGGCGTCGAGCGCCTCGCCGTGCAGTCCGGCGAGGAGGACACCGGTCTGCACGCCGCCTGGTGGTGGTGCGCTGGAACTTTCGGGAGTGGTCACGCCGGTGTCTGAAGAGAGAACGGTGCCGCCACGAGCGGCGGGGCGTCGGGGAGCAGAATGGCGTGCATCATCGAACCGGGCTCCACGCGATTGACCTCGTCGGGCACTTCCAGCAGCGCATCGGCCATCGCCATGGTACGCAGCAGATTCGATCCCTGGGCACCGGACAGGCGGGCCACGAGTTGTCCGTCGCCATCCACCGCAAGGGAGACGCGGAGGAAATACGTGAGCGGCGCGGGGGTGTCGGCCGCGTCGAGCATACGCACAGGCACGCGCAGTGGCGCCACGGTGCCATGGCCTCCCAACTGGCGGATGAGCGGCCAGGCAAAGAGCGACGCCGTCACCATCGTCGAGACGGGATTGCCCGGCAGCCCAAGCCACGGCACGTCACGTACTGTGCCGGTCCCAATCGGCCCCCCCGGTCGGATACGCGCGCGCCAGAACCGCTGGGTGCCACCGAGCGCAGCGAGCGCGTCGCGGGTGTAATCATGGGCGCCCACGCTTACGCCGCCCGTGGTGACCAGCAGGTCACAGCCGCCGTCGAGTGCCTCGCCCATGGCCGCTGCGAGCGCCTCGAGGGTATCGGGTACCAGCGGGGCCATCGTGACGTCGGCCCCAGCGCTGCGCAGCAGGGCGGGCAGGGCATAGCTACTCGACGAAACGATGCGTCGCCCAGCCTCCACCTCGTGGAAGCGGTCGAGCAACACCAGCTCGTCGCCGCTCGAGACGATGGTCACGCGCGGGGCACGGTGCACCGGTATGCTGGACAGGCCGATCGACGCCAGCGCGCCCACATGCGACGCCCTGATCGAGGTGCCGCGCGCAAAGAGTTCGCGCCCAGCCGCGATGTCCTCGCCGCGCGGGCGCACGTTGCCACGCCCCGTCGCGTCGCGATCGCTGGTGACGCGCACGGTGTCCGCGCCGCCGTCGGTATCCTCCACCCGGATCACGGTGTCGGCCCCAGGAGGCATCGGGGCACCGGTCATGATGCGCAGGGCCGTCCCCTGCTGCACCCACGGCAATGCGCCCGGATCGGCGCCGGCCATGCTGGTGCCGATCACGGGAAGCGTACGTGGCGACGTGAGGCTGGCACCCATCACGTCGGCGCGCTGCACGGCGTAGCCATCCATGCCGGCGTTGTCCCACGGCGGGAGCGCCACGTGGCTCACCACCCCCACGGCAAGCGCGTGCCCCAGCGCCCGCTCGATTCCGAGCTCCACCGTGGGCGTGCAGCGGCCCCTCGCTTGTTGCAGCACCGCCGCCAGCGCGTCTGCGAACGGCAGGGCCATGGGGGTGGTCTCGCTCACGGCGTGCGTCCGGACGTCGCGTTCAGCGTGCCGCCGGCCAGCATGGCGGCCAGCAGATCCTGCACGCGCTCCACGTCGCGCGTGGGCACGGTGAAGTTGTTGGCCAGCATGGAGAACATCACGAGCCGGCCATCGGCGGTCGTCACATACCCGGAGAGCGCACGTGCCTTGTCGAGCGTGCCGGTCTTTGCGCGCACGTTCCCCGCCGCCGGCGTCCCGCGCATGCGGTTGCGGATCGTGCCGTCCACCCCTGCGATCGGGAGCGACTCGCGGAACATGTCGAAGTGCGGGGAGCGCCGCATCACGTCGAGCACGCGGATGATGGCGCGGGGCGTCACGTAGTCGTGTCGTGAGAGACCACTGCCGTCGCGATACGCGGCGTCGGCCGCGGTGATTCCCCACGAGGCCAACGTGCGCGCGCCGAGCGCCTGTGCACTGTCGGCCGAACCGCTGCCGGTGGCGTGCAGGGCTGCCGTCCGGAAGAACAGTTCGGCCATCTGGTTCTGCGACGGCTTCTCCATGCGCGTGAGCACCTCGGCGAAGCGCGGCGACTCGATCACCGTCACTGTGTCCACGGCTCGCCCCGCGGTATCGCGCCTGGCGATCACACGCGACTGTACGACGATGCCGCTGTCGGCCAGTGTTTCCGTGAGGGCGGCGAGGAAGGCGTCATTGGGGTGCCGATAGGCCACGGTCAGCCGCGCGCTGTCGCCCTGCGCGAGCGTGCCGCGCAGGATGAGCGTATGCCCGATGCTGTCGTACGCCGCTTCGAGGCGTGGCGGACGTACGCTGCCGGCGGGCACGATGCTGTCGCGCGTACGCGCTTCCACCGCGATCGCGGGATAGCGACGCGTGGGCGCCCGCTCCACGCGAACCGGTGCGCCCACGCGGGGAGCCGCATTCACCCGCAGATACAGTTCGCCTTCGTTGAACATCAATTCGTCGATCGCGGCGCTGTATCCCGCATCGAAGTCGTCGTACGCCCACCCGTACCCGGTGGTGAGCCCCGGCAAGGCATCGCCCACGGCACGAACCCGTCCGCGGATCTGTCTGATGCCACGCTGCGCGAGCGCTCGCACCACCGCGTCGAACGCACTCGCGGCACGACCGCCACGCAGCGCATCGCTCACACTGGGGTCGCCGCTGCCCTGCACGAGCAGGTCACCGTGCCACACACGGCCGCGTTGCACCCCGTGCAGCATCACTGGGGTGCGCCAGCGGTACTCGGGGCCCAGCACCGTGAGCGCAATCGCTCCGGTGAGCAGCTTCTGGTTCGATGCCGGCATGAACAACCGGTCCGCATCATGACTGATCAGCGTGTCGCCGCTTGCCGCATCGACCACCAGCATCCCGAGCCGGGCATTGCGCCACATGGGGGCCGCGACGATCGAGTCGGCGGTGTACCGCAGCCGGTCGCGCAACGTGGGGACCGCCGAATCGGCGACCGGCATCATGAGCGGTGCGCTGGGTTCGGGGCGGTGCGGGCCGACCGGTGCCGGTAACGGCTGCGGCGTCGACTGCCTGGCGCAGGCGCCCAGCAGCGCGCTGCACAGACTTGCGCCCAGCAGGCGCGTGGTGGTGCGGAGCCGCGTGGTCATGCATCCACCTCGTATGTGCTGCTCAAGGTGCTGTCTTCGGCGAGGTGCACACGGATCACGCGTGCCGTGGTGTGCGAAAGCGCCGCCTGCACCCGTTCGCAGATGAACTTCGCGAGGTTCTCGCCGGTGGGGATCATGCGCCCATCGGCGAACTCCGGGACATCGAGGTTGATGTTGCGATGATCGAACCGATCGCGCACCTCGCGCTGCAGCACCTTGTCGAGGAAGCCCAGATCCACCAGAAAGCCCGTCTCTTCATCGACCGGTCCCGCAACCGTCACATCGCACAGGTAGGTGTGCCCGTGGTAGTTGGGGTGGGCGCAGGCGCCGAAGATGTCGGCGTTCTCCTGGTCGCTCCAGTCGGGGCGACGATAGCGGTGTGCGGCCGCGAACATCACGCGGCGCGTCAGTGATGTGCGCGGCACCGGCGGGCGCTCAGCGAAAGACGGGAATGGACACACCACCCGTCAACGACCAGTTGCCACGCCACGCTTCGCGGTTGCGGGTGTCGGTGAGAATGGCCGTCGTGTCTGCCGCCCGCACGAAGTAGCGATCCGGATACTGATACTGCCAGATGAAGTTGGTGGCATCGATTCGCAGCTGCATGCCGCTGCGGGCCATGTACCGGAGGCTGGCGCCGTAGTTGAACGCGAACTTCGTGCCGAACCGGTAGGCACCCGTGTCGGCCTTCGCGAAGTCGGATACGAGTCCCGCACCGCCGTTCACCGACGGCATCAGGCGCCGCCACGTCTTGCGGCCGGTCAGGGAGATATCGAGCCCACCGTCGAAGATGTGCGTGGTGGTGGACGGCGTGGCGATCACCCGCGTGGCGCGCGTGTTGGTGGGCACCAGCAGGTTGCGCTCACTCGGTGAGGCCATGTAGCGCACGAAGAGCGAGGCGGGACCACCCACGCCGATGTCATAGCGCAGCCCCGCCATCCAGCTCGGCTTGGGGGCCACGTCGGCGAGGTCGCGCTGTACGGCGAGCCAGCCGCCCATGACCGTCACCGTTTGCCCGATCTTGAAGTCTTCGTATGGGCTCTGCGACGGCAGGTGGCCAACCTGCGCCATGGCCACCGTCGGCGAAAGCAACAGGGCCGCACACGACAGGGCGGCAGCGAAACGAGCAGGCACGAGGCGCATCAGGAAGCGGAAACGGGGGCATGAGCCGAGGCGCCGGCGCGCAGGTCGCGACCGGTGATCTCGGCGGGAAGCGAAAGTCCGAGCAGAGCAAGCGCCGTGGGACCCACGTCGCACAGCGCGCCGCCACTCCGGAGTGGCACCGTCTCGTCGGGGTCGAGCACCACGAGCGGCACAGGGTTGGTGGTGTGTGCCGTGTGCGGTTGCCCGGTCACCGGGTCGACCATCACGTCGGCGTTGCCGTGATCGGCGGTGATGATGAGTCGTGCGCCACCCTGCTGTGCCGCCTCGAGAATGCGCCCGAGACAGGCGTCGACGGCTTCCACTGCCCGGATGGCGGCCGGCATCGAACCGGTGTGCCCGACCATGTCGGTGTTGGCGAAGTTGCACAGCATGAAGTCGTGCGTGCGATTCGCCAGCGCCTGGCACAGGATGTCGCACACCGCCGGCGCGCTCATCTCAGGCTGCAGGTCGTACGTGGCCACCTTGGGGCTCGGCACCACGTGACGATCTTCGCCCGGCAAGGGCTCGTCACGGCCGCCATTGAAGAAGAACGTCACATGCGGGTACTTCTCCGTCTCCGCGGTGCGAAGCTGCGTGAGCCCAGCCGAAGCAATCACCTCGCCCACCAGATGCTTCATGGACTGCGGGGCAAACGCCACGGGGAAGGGGAACGCGTCGTCGTAGCTCGTCATCGTGGCGATGTGCAGCGACGGCCGTGGGCCCGTGTCGAACCCGCTGAAGTCGGGTGCGGTGAGCGCCCGCAGCGTCTGCCGCATGCGGTCGCTGCGGAAGTTGAAGCAGATGAGTGCATCCCCGTCGCGCATGGGAGCCAGCGCCGTGCCGTCGCCGCCGGCCATGACCCAGGGCAGCACGAATTCGTCGTTGGTGCCCGCATCATACGAACGCTGCAGCGCCGCGAGCGCATCGGTTTCCACCGGCGCCTCGCCCTTGACCGCCGCGTTGTACCACCGCCCGGTGCGCTCCCAGCGATTGTCGCGATCCATGCCGTAGTAGCGGCCGCTCACACTGGCCAGCTGCACGCGATCACCGAGCGTGGCGAGCGTCTGCGTGAGATAGCCAAGGCCGCTGGTGGGGGGCGTGTCGCGCCCATCGAGCAGCGCATGCAGCACGGTGCGCGGTACCTGCTGCCGTGTGACCAGATCGGCCAACGCAAGGAGATGGGCGTCGTGGGCATGCACGCCGCCGTCGCCCAGGAGCCCCAGCAGATGCAGCGTGCCGCCGGAGTGCTTCACATGGGCGCACGCATCGAGCAAGGTGGGGTTGGCAAAGAACGAGCCATCTTCGATGGCGCTGCCGATGCGGACGAGGTCCTGCATCACCACGCGCCCGGCGCCAAGATTCAGGTGCCCCACCTCGCTGTTGCCCATCTGGCCCTCGGGCAACCCCACGGCCTTGCCGGAAGCAGTGAGCAACGTGCGCGACGGGTGCGACCAGATCCGATCCCAGTTGGGGGTGCGGGCCTGACAGATCGCGTTGGCATCACAATCTTCGCGGTAGCCCCATCCATCGAGGATGATCAGGGCCACGGCGCGATTCACACGTGCGGACATCGGTCTCCGGGGTATGCTTCCTGGGCTTGGGGAACGCCGTCCGTTCAATCTAAACCCCGCTCGATCATGCGTGTTCGGCGTCGGACGCTGTTGCTGTCCATGCTGTTGGTGGCATTTCTGCTACTGGATGGTTTGCTGCTGCTGCGCCGGGATCGCTATCGCGAGGAGACCACCCGCCTGCGTGCCGGCATGACGGAGCTCGAGCGAAAGCGGGCCGATGCGATCCTCGCCGCCGACGCCGACCGGGCCGCGCTCATGGTGGAGATCATGCGCCGACAGGCGCAGGGCGACGAGGCGATCCATCTCGCCGTCAATATCGATTCCGGGTATGTGGCCCTCGACCGGGGGCCCGCCCGGTTGCGCACCATGCCGGCCCGCATCGGAGCGGAGCGGCGGGTGGGGATCCCCCCCGATACCCTGCGGATCGTGGCCCCACGTGGATTGCGGGCGGTGGAGCGCCTCCTCGGCGCGGCCGATGCGTGGCCCCTCCCCGCGTGGCTGTGGGCGGACCGCGGACTGCCACTGCCCGCCGAGCGCAGCGGGCCGGGGTGGACCGGTCCCCATGCCATCGTGACCTCAGGCGGCACCTTGATCTATGCGCTCCCCGCCGCCGGTCCGCTGGCCGACAGCAGTTATGTGATGCCCGGTGCAATCCGGCTCCCGGAAGCCGACCTGCGCGCCATTCGCGAGAGCCTCGGCGCCGGCACTCGGGTGTACTTCTACTGATGACCGCGTCGACTCCCAGCACCCGCCCCGCCCGGGGGCCCCGCCGCGGATGGCGGGGGGCCCCGCTGTGGCTGCTCGCCCTGGTCAGTCTGACAGCGGTGCATTCCTCATGGCTGGCCTACGGCACGCTGCGCACCCGCTTCGAACGCGATGTGGCGCGGCTCGTGTTCAACGACAACTCCGAGGCGCTCGAGCAGGCGAGGCTGCAGGCGGGACTCGGTACTGACAGCCTGCGTGCCGAACTCGCCAATGTGCCCACTCTCCCGGCCGACACGCCGTACCTCGTGGTGTCCATTGCCGACCGCCGGGTGTGGTACAAACGGGGAGACAGCGTGCTGTTCACCGCGCCCGTGGCGACCGGGTCCGGCAAGCAGCTGGTGGTCAGAGGGGGAAGCAAAGTGCTCCGCTTCGAAACCCCGCGCGGCCGACTGGTCGTCCAGCGACGTGACTCGGCTCCCGCCTGGGTCCCCCCCGACTGGCACTACGAGGAGCAGGCCATCAAGCGCCGGCTGGGGCTCGTCCAGCTGGTGCGCGGCAAGCCCATTCCGCTGCGCGACGGGGGCACCCTCACGGTCCGGGGGAACGATGTCGTGCGTGTCAGCGCCGACGGCCGGATCGCTCCGCTCACCGCCAGCGACGGGCGGGAGATCGTGGCCGATGGCAAGGTCGTCATCCCCCCGTTCGGGACGACACAGCGGAGATATCTGGAGGTGCTCGGTCCCTTTCGGCTCTACCTGGGCGACGGCTACGGCCTGCACGGGACCAACAATCCGGCATCGGTCGGGCAGGCCGTGAGTCACGGATGCATACGGCTGCGGAACGAAGACATTGCCGAGTTGTACCATCGGGTGGCCGTCGGGACGCCCGTGTTCATCTACTGACACCACAAGCATTTACGGATGAGGTTCCGCTCAGCCTGGTGCGTGGGTGGGGTGAACGGGCGGCGTGGGGCGGCTATATTTCCCGTACGGGCGCTTGGTCGTCTGTACCATAGCTGCAGGATCATCTGCCGCACCCGGTCGAGGCGCATGGGGTTCCCGCGCGACTCCGATCGAGCGCCATACCCGACATCGTGACCAAGATTCCAGCAAACGCTTCGGCGTCTTCCCATACGCGCCTGTCCGTGCGCCGCCGTACCGCTCGCCGTGCCACCGCTTTGGCGGGGGTGCTGGTGTGCGCCGGTCTGGTGGCATTCGTCCGACCGTCGTCGCCGGCCATCGCCATGAGTGGTTCCATGAGCGGTGCCGTGAGCGGTGCCGACTCGCGGCGGTCCCCCGCGCCCACGATGGGTGTCGCGCGCCTGGCGCCCACGCCGTTCCCCGGGCTCGATTCGCTCCGTGGGGTGAGCCGCAAGCTGCGCGCCCGGTTCCTGAGCCCCCAGCGTGCAGCCGGCCTCCCCGTACTGCGCGAGCTCTTCGGTGACAGCGCCGCGTCGCGCGCCGGCGTGTACGCCGCCAACGATTCGGGCGGCGCCTTCCACTTCATCACCATGCGCCCGTTTACCGACAAGGTGAAGGGGCGCATCGGCAGCTACCGGATCGGGTTCTTTCCGTCGGAGCAGCGCGCCGTGCGGTCGAGAGCGTACGGCAACCCCGAAGGTTTCCTCGAAGTCACGAGCGGGAACGCCGACACTCCCATCTCCGAACATTTCCGCCTGCGTGATTTCCTGACGAAGGACCAGGCCCACGTGTGGCCCAAGTACCTCGTGCTCCGCGAACCGCTTGTGGACAAGCTCGAGCTGGTCCTGAGTGAGCTGCGCACGATGGGGGTGCAGGCGAGCCGCCTGCGCGTGATGTCGGGGTTCCGCACGCCGCAGTACAATCAGCAGGGCGTTGGAGCGGGCGGTCGGGTGCAGGACAGTC
Source organism: uncultured Gemmatimonas sp. (assembly GCA_964577455.1). Classification (GTDB taxonomy): domain Bacteria; phylum Gemmatimonadota; class Gemmatimonadetes; order Gemmatimonadales; family Gemmatimonadaceae; genus Gemmatimonas. The sequence continues at coordinate 10,288 of CAZNZG010000039.1, forward strand.
GCCATCAGTACGGTGATGCAGCCGACGTGTACGTGGTGAATGATGCACGCGACTGGATGAGCGACCTCAATCGAGACGGTCAGGTGAACACGCGTGATGCGCAGCTGCTGGCCGAGGCCGCCGCCCGCGTTGAAGCGAAACACCCCGACCTCGTCGGCGGGATCGGCATCTACAAGGCCACCTCGGCGCATGGCCCCTTCGTCCACATCGACGTGCGCGGCACGCGTGCGCGCTGGGGAGCCCTCTGATGATCCAGCGTCGGACGGCGCTCATCCTGAGCGGCCTCGTCGCCATCACGGCGGCCGTCATCTATCAGCCGCCGGGTGAGCTGCTCGCCGGATCGTCGGCCGACAGCTATCGTCGTGCCGTGCCCACCGTCGAAGCTGCGCGCTCCACCATGGGCGCCAGTGGCGACGTGAAGATGCAATTCGTGCGTGCCGGTGAACGCGTGGCGTTTCCCATCGAGATGCGCGGCGGGCAGGGCGGCATGCTGGGCTTCCGCTACCAGTGGGTGAAGGTGGGTGGCAATGAGTCGGCCGATGTGATGCGCCCGCTGGATGGCGACACGTTGCTCGCGCCGCTCACCCCCGGCTTCTACGAGCTCGTGATCACGCGCAACGGCGTGACCCAGCGCATCGAGGAGCCGCGTCTGGCGGTGCTCGTGCCATTCGAGCTCAAGTTGGGCAGCACCCTCAACGGCTATCAGATCGGGCGCTATCCGGCGGAGTGGTCGCGCAGCGACGACGGCGAAACGCCCGATGGCTTCGCCGAGGTTCGCGAGGAGCATCTCGACCTGCCGCTGACCAAGCATCTCAAGGTGCGCGACTTCGTGACGCACGACCGGCAGACCATCTGGCCGCGCTACGTGGCGGTCGATCCGCGCGTACTCGACAAGATCGAGCTGGTGTTGCGCGAGCTGGCCCGTCGTCGCGGCGAAGAGCGTGCGCAGTTCATGCTCGAAGTGCACAGCGGCTTCCGCACCCCGCTGCACAACTCGAGCGTGGAAGGATCGGCGCGCGATTCGCGGCACCTCTATGGCGACGCCGCCGATGTGGCGATCGACGCCGACGGCGATGGGCAGCTCACGCTGTTCGATGCATATCGGGTGGAGCAGGCCGTCGACTGGGTGGAACGGCTGCACCCGGAGCTTGCCGGCGGGCTCGGCGTGTACAGCAGCCGGCGTTACGCCACCCCATATTGCCATATCGACGCGCGCGGCGAACGGAAACGTTGGCGCGGGTGAGCCCGTAGGGCGCTCAGGAGGAGCCGACATGAATCCGTACGTTCGCGATCGCATCAACCGAAAGCTCGAGACGCTCTCCGATGAGCGTCTCTATCAGGTCCTCGATTACGTCGAGTTTCTCGAAGCCAAGTATGCCGAGAAGCCGGCGCCGGTGACCAACGTGTTCCAGAAGTTCACCGACGGCGTGGAGGACACCCTCCGTGCCGGTGGGCTGGCCGCGGGGACGGTGGCGGAAGCCGTGGGCTTCCTCAACAAGGCCATGGGCGTGCTGAACAACGTGGCGCAGACCACGAAGACCGTGGCCACCGATGTGGTGAGCACCGCGAAGACCGTGGCCGATCAGATCGGGGCCCCGCCCCCGGCGGCGGCACCGGGCACGCAACCTGCGGCGGCCCCATCGGGACCGACGCCGGGACCGACGCCGGAACCGCCCCCGGTCTCACCGCCGCCCGCATCGCCACCGCCCTCTGCTCAAGGCTGATCCATGCGACGCTCTGCTCCGCTCGAGGACCCGCTCGACGATAGCGACGAGGATCCCGCGCCGTCCCGTACTCGCCCGCGTACCGGGATGAAGCGGTCACTCATGCGCGTCATTCGGCAGATTCCGTCGTACCTGCGATTGCTGGTGGGGCTCATCGGCGACCGTCGCGTGTCACGGATCGACCGGTTCTTCGTACTCGCGGCACTGGCCTACATCGTCTCGCCGCTCGACTTCATCCCGGACCTCATCCCCTTCCTGGGGCAGGTCGACGACGTGTTCCTCCTCATGACCGCGTTGCAGCGCATGGTGGAGAACGCGGGCCCGCGGGTCCTGCGCGACCACTGGCATGGCCATCCGGCCGACCTCGACGCGCTCGACGTGCCGCGCGTACTGCAGGCGGCGGCGTTCTTCCTTCCGGTCGGTATCCGCCGCAAGCTCCGCCGCGTGGCGGGACGCCGGCGCTGACCAGCGCTGAAACCAGCGCTGAACGGCGCTGAAAACGGCGCTGAACGGCGCGTGTGGTGGGGCCGGAAGGGTGACCGGCCCTCGCGGGCATCACCCGACTGCCGGGGCCGACTGGAATAGCCGCCCCGGCCGCAGTATTTTTGGAGATGGCACCCTCATCTCGCTCAGCCCGTATCCGCGAAGACGTCGCGCTTACCTTCGACGACGTACTGCTCGCCCCCCGGCACTCGCTCACGCACCCGCGTGAGGTGAGCCTGATCTCCCGCTTCACCCGCGGTATCTCGCTCAACGTGCCGCTCGTGTCGGCGGCGATGGACACGGTGACCGAGTCCGAAATGGCGATCGCCATGGCCCGCTACGGCGCCATCGGCGTGCTGCACAAGAACATGTCCGTCGACCGGCAGGCCGCCGAGGTGGACCGCGTGAAGCGCAGCGAGAGCGGGATGATCCTCAATCCCATCACGCTGTCGCCCACCGCACTGCTGCGGGAAGCGGTGGCGCTGATGATGCGCTTCAAGATCTCCGGCGTACCGATCGTGGACGGCAGCGGCACTCTGGTGGGTATCCTCACCAACCGCGACCTGCAGTTCGAACGCGATCTCGATCGTCCGCTCGCCGACGTCATGACCAGCGAAGACCTGGTGACGGCCCCGGTCGGCACGACGCTCGATGAGGCCGAGCGCATTCTGGCGAAGCACCGCATCGAGAAGCTGCCGGTGACCGACGACCAGGGGCACCTCAAGGGGCTCATCACCGTCAAGGACATCCACAAGCGCCGGCAGTACCCCGATGCCAACAAGGATCAGTATGGCCGCCTGCGCGTGGCTGCGGCGATCGGTGCCGGCGGCGATTATCTCGATCGCGCGCGTGCCCTCATTCAGGCCGGCGTGGATGTGTTGGTGATCGACACCGCGCACGGCCACAGCGAGGGCGTGCTGCAGGCCACGGCCAAGGTGCGCGAGGCGTTCCCCGACGTGCAGCTCATCGCCGGCAATGTGGCCACCAAGGCGGGGGCGGCGGCGCTCGTGGCCCGTGGGGTCGATGCGGTGAAGGTGGGCGTGGGCCCCGGCTCGATCTGCACCACCCGTGTCGTGACCGGCGTCGGCGTACCGCAGATCGCCGCTATCATGGACGCGGTCGAGGGCGCGGGTGAGGTGCCCGTGATCGCCGATGGCGGCATCAAGTACTCGGGTGACATCGTCAAGGCGCTGGCCGCCGGTGCCTCGAGCGTGATGATGGGCTCCATGCTGGCCGGTACCGAGGAGAGCCCGGGCGAGTCGTTCCTCCTCGAGGGGCGTCGGTTCAAGATGATCCGCGGCATGGGCTCCCTGTCGGCCATGCAGGACGGGTCGGCCGATCGCTACTTCCAGGATGGCGAGATGGGCCCCAAGAAGCTCGTGCCTGAAGGGATCGAGGGGCGCGTGCCCTACAAGGGCCCCGTGGGGGACGTGCTGTTCCAGATGATCGGTGGCCTGCGCAGCGGCATGGGCTACGTGGGATGTGGCAGCATCGAGGCGCTCCGCACGGAGGCCGAGTTCGTGCGAATCACGACCGCCGGCCTGCGCGAGTCGCACCCGCACGACGTCACGATCACCCGCGAAGCGCCGAACTACTCGCTGTAAGGCGCCACCCGAGACCCAAAACCCGAACCCGGCACCCGGAACCGATCCGTTCCGCGTGCCGGGTTCGGGTTTCGCGTTTGGGGGCACGCCGCTGTCCCGGCCAATTCCATGGCCCGCCGCCGTTGCGCTTGGCGGTGCACGCACCAATGTTCCCCGGGTTGCGGGGAACCCCTGTCCCGATGGGAACCATCCCATTCAGCGGGAGGGGACCGTCAACGCTTGCAGCGCCGGTCTCCGTATCCCCGTCGTACCCCGCGTGTCGCCCGCCTTCCTGCGGCACGCTCCACCCAGACCACACGGCTGATGGGAATCTGGTCAAAGAAATCGATCGCGGCACTCCGCGCCGAAGCGGACAGCTCCGAGGGCGGCCTCAAGCGCACCCTCGGCGCGCTCAACCTGACGATGCTTGGCATCGGCGCCATCATCGGTGCCGGCATCTTCGTGCTCACGGGCACGGCGGCCGCCAACTTCGCCGGTCCCGGCGTCTCGCTCTCCTTCGTGCTGGCCGGCCTCGCCTGCCTGTTCGCGGGGCTCTGCTACGCCGAGTTCGCGTCGATGATCCCGATCGCCGGCTCCGCGTACACCTACAGCTACGCCACCATGGGTGAAGGCGTGGCGTGGTTCATCGGGTGGAACCTCGTGCTCGAGTACCTCTTCGCCGCGGCCACCGTGTCGGTGGGCTGGTCGGGGTACTTCAGCGCCATGCTGAACGAACTCAACATCCACATCCCGGCGGCATTCGCGTCGGCGCCGCTCACCGTCGTCAACGGGCACGAAGTGGTGCGCGCCTTCACCTGCGTGAGCGCCGATGGCTCCACGCTGATGGATGCGACCACGCAAGCGGCGTTCATCGTCCGTGAGGCGTGCACGGCAGCCGGCGGCACGCCGGTCGAAGGGCTCATCAACCTGCCCGCGGTGGCGCTGATCCTCGCGCTCACCTTCCTGCTCGTGCGTGGTGTGCAGGAGTCGGCGACGTTCAACAACATCGTCGTCGCCATCAAGATGATCATCGTGCTGCTCGTGATCGGTTTCGGCTTCATGTACGTGAATACCGACAACTGGTCGCCGTTCATCCCCGAGATGGTCACCAACCCCGATGGCAGCACCAAGTACGGGATGTCGGGGGTGCTGCGCGCGGCCCCCGTGGTGTTCTTCTCGTACATCGGCTTCGACGCCGTGTCGACCGCGGCGCAGGAAGCGAAGAACCCGCAGCGTGACCTGCCGATCGGCATGATCGCCTCGCTGCTCATCTGCACGGTGCTCTACATCCTGATGTCGCTGGTCATGACCGGTCTGGCGCCTTACACGGCGCTTGGCGTGCCGCACCCGGTGTCGGCGGCGCTCGAGGCGGTCCCGCAGCTCAAGTGGCTCGAGTACCTCGTGAACATCGGCGCCGTGGCGGGTCTGTCGTCGGTCGTGCTCGTGATGCTCATGGGGCAGCCGCGCATCTTCTACACGATGTCGCGCGACGGCCTGCTCCCGAAGATCTTCGCCAAGGTGCACCCCACCTACCAGACGCCGGCGGCGTCCACGTGGATCGTGGGCATCATCGCGATCGTCATCGCCGGCTTCTTCCCGCTCGGCCTGCTGGGCGAGCTGGTATCCGGTGGTACGCTCGCCGCGTTCGCCACGGTCTGCATCGGTGTGTGGGTGCTGCGTGTGCGTTCGCCGGAGCTCGAGCGTCCGTTCAAGACGCCCCTCGTGCCGCTCGTCCCGCTGCTCGGTGCCGGCGCCACGATCTACATGATGCTCCAGCTCCCCGGCCTCACCTGGGCGCTGCTGGGTGCCTGGACGGCGATCGGCATGACCACGTACTTCCTGTACGGTATGCGTAACTCCACCATCGGCAAGCAGGAAGCGGCTCGTAAATGAGTTCGGCCGTGACCGATGGGCTGCTCAGCGCATCGGAGGCGCGGCAGGCGGTGATCCATTCGTGGTTCGCCGCCCTCCGCCCCGGCATGACGGTGGCACTGTCCACCCATATCAATGCGGATGGTGACGGCTGCGGCAGTGAAACGGCGCTGGCGAGACTCCTCGCCCAGCGCGGCATTCACTGCCGCATCGTCAATCCCACCCCCTGGCCGTCGATGTTCCAGTTCCTCCTCGGCGACGATGTGGAAGAAGCCAGCGCGCGTGGTGCCAAGGCACTCGACGGTATCGACGCGTTGGTGGTGCTCGACATCAACGATGTCCGACGTCTGGGGCAGCTGGCCGATCGGGTCCGTGCGCTCACGGTGCCGATCTCGGTAATCGATCACCACGTGGCCGGCGACGAGCCGGTCGGTGCCATCGCCGTGGCCGACACGCATGCCTGCGCCACCGGTGAGCTGGTGTACGACATCGCGGTCACGCTCGGGCTCGAGATCACGCCGGCGATCGCGCAGTCACTCTACGCGGCAATCCTCACCGATACCGGCAGCTTCCGTTTCAGCAATACGTCGCCGAGGGCACACGGTATTGCCGCCGCGCTGCTGGCGGCCGGGGTGAACCCCGAGGAGATGTACCGGCGCATTTATGCGCAGGTGAGCCTTGGGCGGCTGCAACTGTTGCGCGAGGCGTTGGCCACGCTCGAAAGTGAGCCGGAGATCGGCCTGTCGCACATTTCGGTAGACGCCGGGGTGCTGGACCGGTTCGACGTGACGAGCGAAGAGCTGGACGGCATCGTGGAGCATCCACGCAGTATTGCCGGCACGCGCATGGCGCTGTTCTTCCGCGACCTCGGTCACGGCAAGGTGAAGGTGAGTCTCCGCAGTACGGGCGATGTGGATGTGCAGCAGTTTGCGCGTCGCTACGGCGGCGGCGGTCACCGGAAGGCCTCCGGTGCCATGCTGACCGGTACGCTCATCGAGGTCCGGGCGCAGGTGGTGAACGACGCGCGGGCGTATCTGCGGGGCGAGCTGGCGGACTGACCTTCCGTTGTTCGCGGATCGGGCGAAGACCCATGTCCTGCAGCACGCGCGTCGTGTCTCCCTCGTGCACCCACACGCGGAGCTTCGGGGTTTCGCTTTCGCTCGAAAGCCCGTACAGGCGACCGTTGGCATAGAACAGGCGATCCTCGGGTGGGGCAGGCCAGGTGCCAAGATACTGCCCTTTGCCGTTGTAGAGATCGACGACGATCTTGCGGTTCGCCCCCGCGAACATCAGCACGGTCGTATCCCGCCAGACGGAACCGCCCGTGCCGGCGTTGTCGCCCGACGCCACGTAGGTGGCAATGCCGCCGTCCTTCTGCCGTTTGTTCACGAGCGTGGGAAGGGCGACCCGCTCCACGTACGGTGCCGTGCTGATGGTGCGATCGCGGTGCACCGTCACCATGCCGAAGCCGAAGGTCGTGTAGAACCGGCATTCGTCGGCGGGAGCACCCCGCAGGCTCCCGATATCCTCGATGAAGGGGTCGCTCTGTGTGGCGACCGGGAAGGGAAACGTCCACCCACGGCGCACTCCCCCCTTCGTGTCGAGTTCCACGAGCCACGTCTGGCGAGAGAAGGTGTGGACCAGCAAGCCGCCGTCCCGCATGACGCACAGCGCTTGTCCGGCCACGGCGAACGGGCTGCTGATGGATGGAAGCACTCGCCCACTCGCATCGAAATGCGCGATGCGTCCGTTCCCCGGGTCGAGTACGTATATGGAGTGGTTGGGCCCTTCGGCGAGATCGACTGGCCGCATGAACTGCCCCGGGCCTTTCCCCTTGCCGCCGACCGTTCGGATGTGCGCACCGGTATTGGCGTTGAACACGTGAAGCTGCAGCGCCCCCGCATCGAGCACATAGACGCGGTCGCGCACCACCACGTGCTCTCGGACATGCGAAAAGAGCGTATCGTCAGCACCGCCGCCCTGCCGCCACACGGGGACCCACTTCCGCGGCAGCACCCGACGGCCATCGGCTCCGGTCGATCCGGGGCTGGGCGCGGCGGGTGCCGCGTTGCGGGGGCGCGATTGGGCCGCGCCCGGCCGTGGGTACAGCGCCGTGAACGATGCCGTGACGAGCAGGATCAACAGGCGAATGGCGGCGCGCGGGAGCAGTATGCGGGGAGTCATTGGACAGGGCATGGCGGTCAGCGGGTTGGAAGCCGGGCGGCAAGGTGAACCACCGCGCGATTGAAAGCCCGGCGTGCCACCGGGTCTGCGTCGGTGTGTGTGGCCATTCGCAATCGTCCTTCGCGGTCGTAGAGCATCAGCAGCGGTGTTTCGCCAAGCCCCGCCTGCAGCATCAGCTCCCGCTCGTGCGCTTCGAGCAATCGCATGTGGCTTCGCGCGTGGCTTCGGGGAACGAGGGCGCGCAGGCCGGTTGTATCGAAGGCCGATGCGTTGATCACGAGTTCGAGATCACGCTCGAGTGACAGTCCGCTGCCGCGCAGCATCATCGACGCGAGCGTCAGGTTGCCGGAGCAGTCGCGCGGTGAGACGACCAGCACGGCGCGCATGGGTGGGTCTGCCAGTGCTGCGGGCGGAGTGGCGGCCCACTCCGCCCAGGCAGCAGGGGCGGGAAATGCAACGGCAGAACGGCGCTGGTGGCGACTGGGGCGCTCAACGTCGATGAGAGCGGCACCGGTCACCGCCGCTACGCCCATGCCCGACAGCAGTAGCGCATAGCGGCGGTGCCGGTGCCGGGGAGCGGTCGACGCTCCCCGGCCAATGTTCAGCATTCGCCGGATTCGTCGGTGGGGACCGCCGCGGCGCTCTCGTCCTTGTTGGGATCCGTCGGGAACTGCGGTTTTGCCACGCACACCCCGCTGGTCGGCGTCCCTGACTTGCTGCGCCAGAAGTCCTTGTAGATCTCGTAGGAGCTCATGGCGGTGCAGTTGGTCTTCGTGATCGCGAGACCGGGGTAGGTCAGCCCGGGAATGGGTGTAATGCCCACGCTCCACCCGCAGGTGATATCGGTGGCCCGCGTGCCGCACTTGGTGACGTTGCCGGCGGCGCAGGTGGTGGAAATCAGCTCACGTTCAGCGGTCGCGGTCTGCGCCCCGACCGGCGTGAACGCCAGCCCGGCGCTCAGCGCCAGCACCCCGGCCACCGCCTTGAACAGCGTATTGAGAGACATGCGGATTCCTCACTGATCTATCCGTGAAATGGCGCGCGGCCCCGTGCCGCTGCACCGGTCGCCGGCAGGCCGGTCGTTCACCGGCGCCCTGCGACAGCGCCACCATAGCACCCGCGAGTCATCCCGCTGTCATCAGATTCACGCGCGTTGGGCCATTCCAACGCGTCCCCGACCGGCCTAGCTTTCCGGAGTTAATTCCGAACCCGTCACTTCCCTATGAAGCCTCTCATGGAGCGGATCACCGGCGCCCTCGCCGCGGTCCGCAACCCGCGCACCGGCGCCGATGTCATGGCCGCCGAACAGGTGCGCGATATCGCCACCAGCGTGGACGGCAAAGTCCGTCTCACGCTGCTGCTCGCCCCCGACGACGACGCCACGCTCGTGCGTGACGTGCGTCAGGCCATCGAAGCGCTCGACGGCGTGACCGACGTGCGCGTGGATGTGCGCGATCCTGCGCAAAGCGAACCCACACCGGCGCGCCGCGCCCCTGCCACTCCGATGAATCAGCCGAAGGCCCCTGGATCCGGCGGCATGGGCCGCGCCCTCCCCGTGATGGACGCCGCGCCGCAGAAGGCGCCGCCCAAGGTCCCCGAACCGGTCCAGTACCCCAACCTCGGCCGCATCATCGCCGTGTCATCCGGCAAGGGCGGGGTGGGCAAGAGCACCGTGGCGGTCAACCTCGCCATCGCGCTCGCCAAGGCAGGCAAGCGCGTGGGCATCATGGACGCCGACATCTACGGCCCCAACCTCCCGCTCATGCTGGGGGTGGACGCGGCACCGGCGGTGCGCGACGAGAAGATCATTCCCCTCGAGGCGCACGGCGTGAAGGTCATCTCGCTCGGCTTCCTCATCGAGAAGGAACAGCCGGCGATCTGGCGCGGACCCATCGTGATGAAGATCATCACGCAGTTTCTGCGCGATGTGAACTGGGGACAGCTCGACTACTTCCTCGTGGACATGCCGCCGGGCACCGGCGACGCGCAGCTCTCACTCGTGCAGGCCACCCAGGTGCATGGCGCCGTGATCGTGACCACGCCGCAGCAGGTGTCGGTGGGCGACGCGCTTCGCGGGGTCAAGATGTTCGAGCGCACTGCGGTACCGGTCTTCGGCATCGTGGAGAACATGTCGTACTTCGAGAACCCCGAGACGGGTAAGCCGATCGCGCTGTTCGGCACCGGCGGTGGTGAGCGTCTGGCGAAGGAATGCGACCTGCCGCTGCTGGGGCAGGTGCCGATCGACCCGCGCATCCAGGAAGGCGGCGACACCGGGCGCCCCATCGTGGCGGCGGAGCCCGAGTCGAAGGCGGCGAAGGCGATCAGCGCCATCGCGGAACG
>CAZNZG010000040.1:0-10345 GCA_964577455.1 uncultured Gemmatimonas sp.
GGGGACGCGTTGCGTGTGCCGGCGCTTGCTGCCCTGCGCCCGGCGACCGCCAGCGAGGTGCGTGGCGGTATTGCCGGTGCGCTGCTCACCGAGACACCACGTCGTGGGTTGGATGCCTGGGAGCTGACCCCGGTGCGAGGGGCGACCGTGCTGCAGGAAGATCGTGGCGATCACGCACACGCGGACCCGTCGGTGGTGGCGCGTCGCGTGGGGGCGGGGCGGGTGGTGGCTACGGCGTATCGGGAGAGTTGGCGGTGGCGCCTGCAAGGGACCGACGACGGCGTGTCCGAACATCGCCAGTGGTGGCGCGATGTCTTGCTGGCTTCGCTGCCATCCGACGCGGCGCCGCCTGTCGCCGCGTGGTTGGAGCCATGGCCGGGCGAGGCCGCGCCGTATGCCGATCTCGTGGCGCGCGCGGGCCCGCCATCGGCCCCGCAGTCCGCGCCTGCGATGCGCCCGGGGAGCGATCGCTCCACGCGCTGGCTGCTCTGGCTCTTCTGTCTGGCAACGGCTGCGCTGCTGGTGGAATGGAGCTCGCGCCGCCTCCGTGGCCTGCGGTGAGCGGCACGAGCAGATTGCGGGCGCGCATCACCCATCACGCTGACCATCCGGAGAGAACATGAGCACTCGCGTGGCCCTCATTTCGCACCCCGACTGCGGTCAGCACGACACGGGGTGGGAGCACCCGGAGCATGTGGGTCGCCTGGTGGCCATTCCCCGCGCGCTGAAGTACGACCTTGCCCTCTTCGAGGCATTGCAGCATGTGGAGGGGCGGCACGCGACCGAGGAGGAACTCGCACTCGCGCACGACCGCACGTACATCACGCGCGTGCGCGAAGTCGTGGAGCAGGGTGGCGGGCGTCTCGATCCCGACACGGTGGTGAGTGAGGGCTCGTGGGGAGCCGTCACGGCCGGTGCAGGATGCGTGCTCGATGGTGTGGACATGGCCTTCGACGGTCGGGCGCTGCGCAGCTTCAGCGCCGTGCGTCCACCCGGGCACCATGCGCTGCGCGACCGGGCGATGGGTTTCTGTCTCTTCGGCAACGTGGCGATCGCGGCGCACTATGCGATTGCAACGCATGGCTGCGAGCGCGTGCTGGTGGTGGATTGGGACGTGCACCATGGCAACGGCACACAGGCGCTGGTGGAACAGGAGCCGCGCATCCACTTCGTGAGCATGCACCAGTGGCCGTGGTATCCGGGCACGGGTGCGGCCGACGACCGTGGTCCGCACGGGACCGTGTGGAATGTGCCCATGCCCCCATCGCTGCCGTCCGCACGCTACGTGGAGGCGTTGCTGTCGGCGGTCGATGCCGCCGCGGCGGATTTCACGCCGGATCTTGTCCTGCTGAGTGCCGGGTTCGACTGTCTCGAGGGCGATCCGCTGGGAGCATTCACGCTCACCCTCGATGATGTGCACACGCTGACGCGCGCCATGGTGGAGCGGGCGGAGCAGTGGTGCGGTGGCCGGCTGGTGAGCGCGCTGGAGGGTGGCTACGCGCCCGAGTCGGTCGCGCAGGCGGTACTGGTGCACCTGCGAGCCCTGGCGTGAGGGCCCCTGCCTGAGGCCCTGTCCTGAGGACCCGGGCCTGCCGGTTTCCCTGCTGGCGTGACGGCATCGGGACGGGGAGATTGCAATGACATGACGCGCATCGTCCCCACTTCGGTCACGGGTCGCCCCGATCCCGCACCGCGGATCTTCCACCACTCGCCCACCCGGGGCGATGTAACGGACTGCCACCCGCGCGATCTGCCGCAGCTGCTCAAGGACGGCGGCCAGCTGTGGGTGGACATCGACAGCACGGTGCATTCGCAGCACGCGCTGCTCGAACAGGTGTTCGGCTTCCATCCGTTGGCCATCGAGGACACGCTCAATCCGGCCTCGCGCGTGAAGCTCGAGGAGTACCCCGGATTCCTGTACATCGTCACCCGCGCCGTGCAGTTCGTGTCCGACACCGAAGATCCCTACGATCTCGAAACCAAGGACCTGCACTGCTTTTTGGGGCCCAACTTTCTGGTCACCGCGCATGCGGGCCCGGTGGGGCCGGTCGATGCCATCGCGGAGGTGCTTCAGCGGTCCCCGGAGCTCATGGCACGCGGGGTGGAGCGTACGCTGCACGCCATCCTCGACAGCACGATCGACGCCTACTTCCCCATTCTCGATCAGGTCGATGACTTCATCGACGGGCTCGAGGAGCGCGTGTTCGTCGCGTTCGACGAGAACGCGCTGCGTGACGTGTTCAAGGTGAAGCGTCTCGTCCTGTCGTTGCGCCGGTACCTGCAGCCCCAGCGTGAAGTGCTCAATGTGCTCACCAACCGGCCCAGCACGCTGATCACCCCCGAGGTGCAGATCTACTTCCGCGACATCTACGACCATGTGCTGCGGATCAACGATGCCCTCGACACGTATCGAGACCTCTTGAGCAGCACGATGGACGCCTATCTCACCCAGGTGAGCAACCGGCTCGGCGCCACCACCAAGGGGCTGTCGGTGGTGGCCACGTTGTCGCTCCCGTTCGTGGTGGTGAGTGGCATGTGGGGGATGAACTTTGCGAAGATCCCGATTTCCGAGTGGCCGAACGGCTTCTGGGTCCTCCTGCTGGTGCAGCTGGGGCTGGGCGGGTTGCTCCTGTTCGTGCTGCGTCGTCGTAAGCTGTTGTAGGCACCCGTTCTCCCCTCTGCCCCACCCTGATGTTCTGCCCCGATTGCGGGACCTGGAATCGTGCTGCCGCGCCGCGTTGCACGCGGTGCAACGTGCCGCTCCCCGAGGTCTCCGCCCCGCCGATCGATATCCCCGACGACGAACTGCGTGAACTGCGGCAGGCCACCGGGAACCGCTTCACGATCGTGAAGCGGCTGGGAAGCGGCGGTATGGCTCACGTGTATCTCGCCCGCCACGCGGTGCTGGGGCGCCCGCTGGTGATCAAGGTGCTGCATCGCACCCTGGCCCTCGAACCGGAGATGCGCGAGCGCTTCCGGCGGGAGGCCGAAGCGGCGTCGCGGCTGGTGCATCCCTACATCTGCGCCATCGCCGATATGGGCACCTCCGGCAACGTGGAGTATCTGGCCATGCCGTACTACGCGGGCGGCTCGCTGGCCGACCTCCTCTCGCGCCGCAAGACGGTATCGGCGGGGACGGCGGCCTCCGTGGCCTCGCAGGTGGCCACGGCGCTCGATTACGCGCACCGGCACGGGGTGATTCACCGCGACATCAAGCCCGACAACATCCTGTTCGACGAAGACGGCAACGTGGCATTGACCGATTTCGGGATCGCCACCGCCCGTTTCCACGGTCGCCTCACCGCGAGCGGGCGCGCCATGGGAACGCCGCACTACATGAGCCCGGAACAGGCCATGGGACGCCTCGTGGACGGGCGCAGCGACCTGTATGCCGTGGGGCTGCTGCTGTACGAAATGCTGCTGGGCCACCCGCCGTTCGACGGTGAGGACTCGTACGCCGTGGGGTACAAGCATGTGCACGAGACCCCGGTCGCCCCGGATCAGGTGGACACCCGGGTGCCCGCCGACCTCAGCGCGATCGTGATGAAATGCCTCGCCAAGCAGCCCGCCGAGCGTTACGATCGAGGCTTCGAGTTGGCCGATACCCTCGTGCAGTTCCTCGCGTCGACCGGTGGGCCGGAGTACCGGCAGGCGAGGACATCGAGGGCGAGCGGGCTGACGCCGTTTTGATGTTTTTTATGACAAGGAAGGGAGCAGGAGGAAGGTCGTCAGGGGGAAGGATGAAGGCTCTCCGCGATCCGCTGTTCCTTCCCCCTTCCTCCTGATCCCTTCTTCCTGCCTCCTGCCTCGTCATGCAACTCCACTCCGAAATCCTCACCGTCCACACCACGCACCCGTTCATCATCGCGCGCGGCGGACGCAGCGAATACCGCGTGGTGTGGGTGCGGTTGATCGACAAGGACGGTGCGGAGGGATGGGGGGAGGCGGCGCCGAGTGCGTATTACGGCGAGACGGCGGATTCGTGCATGCTGGCGGTGCAGCGTTTCGCGCCGCTGCTGGCCGATGCCGACGCGTGGTCGATCGACGCAATCGAACGCGAGATCGAAAAGTCGCTGCGTTGGAACGGGGCAGCGCGCTGCGCGGTGAGTGCGGCACTGCACGATCTGGCGGCCAAGCGCCTCGGCGTGCCGCTCTGGAAGCTGTGGGGGCTCGATGCCGCGGCGGCACCCAAGTCGAGCTTCACGATCGGTATCGCCCCCGACGAGGCCACACTGCGCTCCCGCGTGCGTGAAGCGGCGCATTATCCCATTCTCAAGATCAAGCTCGGGTCGAGTTGGGACAGTGACGTGCTGCGCATCGTGCGCGAGGAGGCCCCCGCGGCGATCCTGCGCGTGGATGCCAACTGCGCGTGGACGCCAAAGCAGGCGCTCGACATGCTGGAGCCGCTCAACCGCGTTGGCGTGGACATGCTGGAGCAGCCGCTGCCGCCGCACGATCTCGCGGGGCTCAAGTTCGTGCGCGATCGTGCCAACATCCCGGTGGTGGCCGACGAGTCGTGCATCGTGGCGACCGACATTCCCAAGCTCGAGGGCGTGGTGGATGGCGTGAACATCAAGCTCGCCAAGTGCGGTTCACTGCGCGAAGCGCTGCGCATGATCGCCGTGGCGCGCGCGCACGGCATGCGTGTGATGTGCGGTTGCATGATCGAGACCACGCTGGGGATCGCTGCCGCTGCTCACTTCTCGCCGCTCCTTGACGATGCGGACCTGGATGGCGCGGCGTTGCTGCGCGACGACCCGTTCTCGGGTCCCGGCATCCCGGGCGGGCAGGTGGTGCTCGGCGCGGGGGCCGGTCTTGGCGTGACGCGGCGGTAGCTGCTGCGACCGCTCCCCGCTGACATCCGGGTGACGGATCGGGCTTAGGTTTCCGTATGCGCTGCATTGCCGTCGCCCTCCCCGTCCCGCTCTTTCGCACGTTCACGTACAGCGTGCCGGAGGGCGTGGCGTGGCCGATCGCGGCGGGCGCGCGCGTGCTGGTGCCGTTCCGCAATCGGCCGGAGATCGGCATCTGTCTCGGCGAGACCGAGCCGCCGGCCGGGGTGGCGCTCAAGCCGGTTCGGGCCGTGGTTGACGACGTGCCGTCGCTGCCACAGCCATTGCTGCACACTGCGCAGTGGATCGCCGACTGGTACGCGGCGCCGTTGGGGCTCACGCTCCGCTCCATGCTCCCCACGGCGCTCACGCACGCCAAGTCACCGGCGCCGGCGGGCAAGACGCAACGCGTGGTGCGCCTTGCGCAGGAACTGCCGTCGCTTCTGCAGCGCGAGCAGACATTCGCCCGTGCGAAGCAGCAGCGCGCCATCTACGAGCTGCTGGAGGCGCAGGGGGGGATGGCGCCGCTCGAGGCGCTGCGCACGCAGGCCGCATGCTCGGTGGGGGTGTTCACCGCCATGGCCAAGCGCGGCCTGATCGAGATCCGCGATGAATCGTTGCAGCGTGATCCCTTCGCCGATCGTGCCGGCGTGGCGCCGCCCCCCAATCCGTCGGCGGCGCAGCGCGCGGCGATCGCTGCCATCCTCGCCGGTGACCCGGGGCAGGTGTTCCTGCTGCACGGGATCACCGGCAGTGGCAAGACGCTCGTGTACATCGAGGTGCTGCGCGAAGTGCTGCGCACCCAGGGGCGCACCGCCATCGTGCTCGTGCCCGAGATTGCCCTCACCTCGCAGACGGTGGACCGGTTTCGCGGTGCGTTCGGTGACGATGTGGCGGTGCTGCATTCGGCGCTGAGCGATGGTGAACGCCTCGATGCCTGGCAGTCGCTGCGGCGTGGTGAGCGCCGCATCGCCGTGGGTGCGCGTTCAGCGCTGTTTGCGCCCCTCGAGCGGGTAGGGGTGGTGATCGTGGACGAGGAGCACGAAAGCAGCTACAAGCAATCGGAAACGCCTCGCTACCATGCCCGTGAGGCGGCGATCGTGCGCGCGCGCGCCGAGGGGGCGCTGGTAGTGCTGGGCAGCGCCACACCGAGTCTCGAGAGCTGGGAGCGTGCCGATCGCGGGCAGTCCATTCGTCTCACCCTTCCCGACCGTGCCGCGGGAGCGCAGCTGCCGCCGGTGGCGGTGGTGGACATGCGCGTGGCCGTGAAGGAGGGGCTGGCCACGCGGAGTCCGCAGGCACCCTACGATCCCATGCTGAGCGTGTTCAGCCCCGCGCTCCTGGCGGCCATCGAGTCACGGCTCGTGCGCGGTGAGCAGAGCCTGCTGTTGCTCAATCGGCGCGGCTTTGCGGCGTTCGTGCAGTGTCACGCATGCGGCGATGTACAGGTATGTCCGCACTGCAGCATCTCGCTCACGTACCATCGGGTTCCGGAAGCGCTGGTGTGTCACTACTGCCAGCACCAGACCGAGATGCCGGTCACCTGTCCGCGCTGCTCGAGCGACAGGCTGCATCGTCGCGGGTTGGGGACGCAGCAGGTGGAGAAGCTCGTGGCCGAACGCTTCCCCGAGGCGCGCATCGCGCGCATGGACGTGGACACCACGAGCGGCAAGTGGGCGCACACGCAGATTCTCGACCGGGTGGGGCGTGGCGAGGTGGACATCCTGCTGGGCACGCAGATGATCGCCAAGGGGCTCGACTTCCCCAACGTGACGCTGGTGGGCGTCGTGGACGCCGACACGGGTCTCAATCTCCCCGACTTCCGTGCATCGGAGCGCACCTTTCAGCTCCTCAGTCAGGTGGCCGGTCGTGCAGGGCGTGGGCCCAAGGGGGGCGATGTGATCGTGCAGACGCGCATGCCCAATGCGCATGCGGTGCGTCATGCCCTGACGCACGACTACCTTGGCTTTGTGCGAGAGGAGTTGGGCGCGCGTCGCCATCCCGCCTATCCGCCGTTCGTGCATATCGCCAACGTGGTGGTGAGTGGCGTGCATCAGGCGGCGGTCGCGGAGGCCGCTGCGGCTGCGGCGCAGTGGGTGGCCATGCTCATGCAGCGGCAGGGGCTGCGCGACCTGGTGTTGGTAGGCCCGGCCCCCTGTCCGATCGACCGCATCAAGGACCGGTGGCGCTGGCATTTTCTGCTCAAGAGTTCACAGCCCAGACTGATGACACGGGTGGCGCAGTACATCGCTGCGCGCTGTCCGGTGCCCAAGGATTCGGAACTGCGCCTCGTGGTGGATCGTGATCCGGTGAGTTTGCTGTAGGCAGGAAACGCGCAACCCGGAACCCTCACCCAGAACCCTCAACTGATCAGTTCCGAGTTTTGGGTTAGAGTTACGGGTCACGAGTTGCTGACCCTCTGCCCGCTGCCCGGAGACGACATCGATGCCGGTGTTCACCCCTTCCCCGAACGACCTCGAGCCGATCGAGCGCGCCAGCCGCGACGAGTTACAGGCGCTGCAGCTCGAGCGTTTGCGGTGGTCGCTGCAGCACGCCTACGACAACGTGCCGCACTACCGCGCGGCCTTCGACGCCAGCGGGGTGCATCCGTCGGACTGCCGCACGCTGGCCGACCTTTCGAAGTTTCCGTTCACCGCCAAGGAGGAGCTGCGGCGTCACTACCCGCTCGGGCTGTGCGCGGTGCCGCGTGACCGGATCGTGCGGGTGCACGCATCGAGTGGTACCACGGGCAAACCCACGGTGGTGGCGTACACGCAGGGAGACATCGACCGCTGGGCGGAGCTGGTGGCACGCAGCATTCGCGCCGCCGGCGGCCGCCGCGGCGACATGGTGCACGTGGCGTATGGCTACGGGCTCTTCACCGGCGGTCTCGGGGCGCACTACGGGGCGGAACGCCTGGGGTGCACCGTGGTGCCGATGAGCGGGGGGCAGACGGAGAAGCAGGTGCAGCTCATCGAGGATCTGCGCCCCGACATCATCATGGTCACGCCAAGCTACATGCAGGTGATCATCGAGGAGTTCCGCCGACAGGGGAAAGACCCCTCGTCCATGTCACTGTCGGTAGGAATCTTCGGGGCGGAGCCGTGGACGGAGGCCATGCGTGCCGACATCGAGCGGGCCGCGGGGATCAAGGCAGTCGACATCTACGGGCTGTCGGAGGTGATGGGGCCCGGTGTGGCCAGTGAATGCGTGGAGACGCAGGATGGCCCGGTGATCTGGGAAGACCATTTCTACCCCGAAATCATCGATCCCTCGACGGGGGAGGTGCTCCCCGACGGCAGCGATGGAGAACTCGTATTCACCACACTGACCAAGGAAGGGTTGCCCGTCATCCGCTATCGCACGCGCGATCTCACGCGGCTCCTGCCGCCCACGGCGCGCAGCATGCGCCGCATGGGGAAGATCGTGGGGCGCAGCGACGACATGCTGATCATCCGCGGCGTGAACATGTTTCCCACACAGGTCGAGGAGCTGGTGCTGCAGCAGCCGGCGCTGTCGGGGCACTACCAGATCGTCGTGTCCCGGGAGGGGGCGCTCGACGCTGTCGTCGTGCGCTGTGAGCTGCTGCCCGGGTTCGTGGATGTGGATGCGCTGCACGTGTCGCGCGAGTTGCAGCACCGCATCAAGTCGCTGATCGGGGTGAGCTGCCGCGTGGAGGTACTGCCTCCCGATACCCTCGAGCGGTCGGTGGGGAAGGCGCGGCGTGTGATCGACCAGCGGCCGCGATAGACGGGAGGCGGTGCGTGGGGAGCGCCGCGTGGCGAGCGCCGCGTGGCGGGTTCGTGCTAGTTTTGAGGCATGTCGCGCACTTCGCTTTCGGCGATTCCGCCGTACGTGTTCTACGAACTCGATGCCCGGCGCGCCACGGCGCGCGCCGCCGGCAAGACGCTCATCGACGTGGGGATCGGGAGCCCCGACGGTCCCATTCCCGACGTGGTGGTGGAGACCATGCAGCGCGTCGCCACGGATCGGTCGCTGAGCGGGTACCCGTACTTCCAGGGGCATCCGCTCTTTCGTGAGGCGGTGGCAGGGTACATGCACGCGCGCTTCGGTGTGCACATCGATCCTGCCGCCGAGCTGCTGGCGCTGGCGGGCTCCAAGGAGGGGATCGCGGAGCTGATTCTCGCGCACACCAATCCGGGAGACGTGGTGCTGGTACCGGAGGTGTACTACCCCGTCTACGCGCGCGCCACGATGCTGGCCGGGGCAGAGCCGGTGTACATGCCGTTCCTCCCGGATGGCCGTCTCGATCTCGACGCGCTCGATGCGGCGACGCTCGCGCGCGCGAAGGTGATGATCGTGAACTACCCGGGCAACCCGACCACCACCTCGGTGTCGCTCGACGAGCTGGCGCGCTACGTGGCGTTCGCGGAGCGGCACGGCATGCTGTTGCTGAGCGACCTGGCGTACAGCGAACTGTCGTACGATGGCTATGCGGTGCCGAGCGTGCTGCAGGTGCCGGGGGCGTCGCGCGTGGCGGTCGAAACGCACACCTGCAGCAAGAGCTTCAACATGGCCGGCGTGCGCATTGCGTTCATCACGGGCAACCGTGAGGCCATCGCGCAGCTCGATGCCTATCGCGCCAATATCGGCTACGGCGTAAGTACGCTGGCGCAGCTCGCAGGCGCGGCCGCCTTCACGCACCATGCGCAGATCGTGCCGCCGATCGTGGCGGAGTATCGCGCACGCCGTGATGCGATCGTCTCGGCGTTCAACGCCGGCGGGTGGGAGGTGCCGGCACCACGGGCCACGATGTACCTGTGGCTCGACGTGCCGGCCGGCCTGAGCGACTGGCAGTGGGTGGATGCCCTGATCGAGCAGACTGGGGTGGTGGTGACACCGGGGATGGCGTTCGGTGAGGCCGGGAGAGGGAAGTTCCGCGTGAGTTTCGTGCAACCGGCCGACATGCTGGTGAGGGCGGCCCAGGGAATCGTCACGGTTGGGGGAACGGCGCGGGGACGGTAGCGGGTAACGGCGGGAGCGGATGCTACGGGAGCCCGGACGGCAGGAGCCATAGTGCGACGGAAAGAGAAAGCGGGCCACGTCGTTTCCGACGTGACCCGCTTCCGAATTTCAGTGCTCCCGTGGCTCAAGCTACCGCCGTGACCCGCTCCCGCTGTTCGCAGTTGAGGCCCACGCGATACCCATCGGCTGCAGTCGTTACTTCGCCGCCGGCTTCGGCTCCGAGAGCGCGATGTCCCACTGCACCTGCACTTCGTTCTGGATGGGGTTGAGCTTGGAGTCGTAGCTCACACCGTAGTCCTGGCGGTTGATCGCGAACTGGCCGCGGAAGCGCCCCGTGCCGCCTTCGTAGAACATCATCGTGGCAGGGACGGTGATGCGCTTGGTGGTGCCACGCACGGTGAGGTCACCCGTGATGTCGAGCTTGTTGGCGCCGGCCGACTTCACGCTCACCGACTTGAAGGTGATCGTGGGGTGCTTCTCCACGTCGAAAAAGTCGGCGCTGCGGAGGTGGCCGTCGCGGCGCTCCA
>CAZNZG010000040.1:10355-19857 GCA_964577455.1 uncultured Gemmatimonas sp.
GGCCGCGTCGATGGTGATGGCGACGGAGGAGTTCTCCCACTTGGCCGCGTCGAGCTTCACGTCGGCGTCCCACTTTCCGAAGAAGCCGTGCGCGCTGAGCATGCGCGAGTCGGCCACGAAGTTGATCTCCGAGTGCGCCTTGTCGATCACATGCGGCTTGGCTTCGACGAAGGGGCGCGCGGCGATGGCGAGGGGCAGCGCGAGGACCGCGGCCAGCTGGCGGACAGCAAACATGAAGAGGCTCCTTGAGGTATCAGAGAGGCATCGATGAACAGCGGCAGCACCGGCACATCCGGCCCCGCCAGTCTCCGTCCTGTTGTTTATTGGACAGGCAATAGTACAGCAATAAGATAAACGTTCCAACAAACATCGCAAGTCCCCCGGATTTCGGGCGCCTTGCCTTGTACCGGCGCCCCGGCGGCGGCGATCTTACACCAGTCTCCTGCCGCGGTGGTGATCACGCGGCACCGAATGCCCGCCCGCGTGCCCCTTCGTCAGTGCGCCGCCGGCGGAATTCGTTCCAGATCGTGACGCCGATCCTTTGCCCCTCTCGATGACCGCTCCGGTTACCTCCGCGCCCGACGACCTGCCCACTGAAGCGGCCGCCGCGCCGATCCCCGCCGTGCCGGACCGGGCCGACGCGCCGGTGTCCGAGGTGGCCGAACGGTTCCTGCGGGCCGTGATCGCGCACGTGCCGCTCGATCGGATGGAGGAGCTCCATCTCTTCTCGCCACTCCGGCAGGGCACCGTGGAAACGGGGATCGCGGTCCTTGCCGCGCGAATCCCGGTCGCCATCGCGGAAGTGGAGCCAGAGGCAACACCGTCGGAGCCCGAGCTCTTCGATGCCGGTGTCGAGGCCGCCCACGTGACCAGCGAGGCGAACGCACCGGTCGAGTCGCCGGACGATCATCTCGTGACTGACGACGTCCTGATCGACGGCGGGTCGGTCGCAGAGGCCGTGATCGAGGACGACCTCCCGCTTGGCGACGGCGAGATCGTCGTCGAGATGATCGAGGCGGACGTGATCGCGGCGGACGGCTCGCACGACCTCGACGACGCGATCGCCCTGGACACGGACGTGGAGTCGTCGATGCCGATGGGCGGCGACGCCGCGGACGACGAGGACGTGTCGGACGACGGTGCACCCGCCATGGAGGCCAGTGCCGACGAAGCAGAGGAAGCGACGGCAGTGGAACAGGTTCCGCTCACGAAGCCGGAACGCCTCACGGTGTACACGGCGCGCTATCGCTACGTCATCAAGGGGCCGGAGCGCGGCAAGTGGGAAGCGAGTGTCGTGGCCGAAGCCGATGCGCCGCTCATCACGGTGGAAACGGTCGTGCGTGGTGTGCAGCGTCGTGCGGGTGAGGACTCCGAGATCGTGCGCTACACGGCCGCACAGATCGCGCGCGCCCTGCGCGTGCCGTATCCTGCCTGACGACCCGCCCGTGAGTCACGCGTCCGATGCCGCTGCGATTGCCGCCGACAAGGAGGCCTTTCGCGCGTACCTGCGTGACCACAATCTCCCCGCCACCGCGCAGCGCCTCGCGATCGCCGACGTGGTGCTGGGCACCGACAGTCACCTGAGTGCGGAAGAGGTCGCCGGCGAGCTGCGCGCCCGCGGTGCCAATGCGGGAACGGCCACGGTGTACCGTACGCTCGACGTGTTGGTGCGCAGTGGGCTGGTGGTGGAGCGCGACTTCGGCGAGGGATTCAAGCGCTACGAAGCGTCGCGCGGCGTGCCGCACCATGAGCACCTGTTGTGCACCGTCTGCGGGCGCGTGACCGAGTTTCGCGATGAGCGCCTCGAGCGCATGACCACGCTGCTCGCGGAAGCGCACGATTTCTCGCGGCAGCGACACCGGCTGGTGATCTACGGCCTCTGCGGCGATTGCCGGCGCGGCTCCGGCCGCGCGTCCCGCTGAGTGTAGCGCCGAGTGTACCGGCCCTCCCTGATGCATCTCCCTCACACCACGACACGTGGCGCCTGAATCCCTTACCGTTCTTGTGGCATTCACCGCGGGGCTGCTCAGCTTCCTGAGCCCCTGCGTGCTGCCGCTCGTGCCCAGCTACGTCACGTTCATCACGGGCATGGGGCTCGACGACGTGTCGCGCGCGCGCCGCACGGCGCTGCTGCACTCGGTGCTGTTCGTGCTGGGCTTCACCTTCATTTTCGTGGCCCTTGGTGCCGGCGCGAGTGCCTTCGGGCAGCTGCTCCGCGAATACCGCGTGTGGATCGCGCGCGTGGGCGGCGTGATGATGGTGCTGATGGGGCTCTGGATGCTCGATGTCATCAAGGTGGGGGCCCTCCAGCAGGAACGGCGACTGCATCTCAGCGACAAACCGCTCGGTTATCTCGGTACCGTCTTCGTGGGCATCGCCTTCGGGGCGGGATGGACTCCGTGCCTCGGCCCGACGCTCGGTGCGATCCTGCTGCTCGCGGCCAACGAAACGGAGCTGGCCAAGGGGATCGGCCTGCTCACGGCGTATTCAATGGGGCTCGCCGTGCCGTTCCTGCTCAGCGCGCTCGCGATCGAACGCTTCCTCGGCTTCTTCCAGAAGTTCAAGCACAACATCGGACGCGTGAACCGCATGGCCGGCGTTCTGCTGGTGATCGTGGGCGTCCTGATGCTGACGGGGTGGTTCGAACGGCTCGCCGCGATTCTGCAGCCGCTCACGCCTGAGTTCCTCGTCGAGCGTCTCTGAGCGCTGAGTGTTGAGATCGGAGCACTGAGCACCGGGCGCTCAGCGCTCCGCGCTCACGCGGCCTCGATCGCGTCGAGGAGCTGCTGGCGCCTCAGCATCTGCGCATATCGCCCCTGATGGGCAACGAGCTCGTCGTGTGTGCCTTGCTCCACGACGGCGCCCTCGTGCAGTACGAGGATGTGGTCCGCCTCACGTACCGCGCTCACGCGATGCGACGCGATGATGGCGGTGCGGCCGCTCAGGGCGTCGCGCAGACCGTGAAGAATGGCGGCTTCGGTGTGCGTGTCGACGGCGCTCAGCGCATCGTCGAGCAGTACGATGTCCGGGGTGCGCGCGAGGGCGCGTGCCAATGCGGTGCGCTGCTTCTGGCCACCGGAGAGGTTGATGCCGCGCTCACCGAGGCGTGTGTCGAAGCCGTCGGGGAGCGCCGTGATCGTGTCGGTGAGCTGCGCGACGGTCGTGGCCTGATGCAGACGTGACGGCGCGGGCTCGGCGAGTCCGTACGCGATGTTCTCCCCGACCGTTTCGCTGAAGAGCAACGCCTCCTGCGGTACGGCGCCGATCATCGCGCGCAGGTCGCGCAGGGGGATCGTTCGGATGTCCACGCCATCCACGAGGATCTCTCCTTCCTGCGCTTCGTGCACACGGGGCAGCAGATCCATGAGGGCGCTCTTGCCGGAGCCGGTGCTGCCCACGATCGCGAGAGTGCCACCGGCTGGTATGCGGAACGACACCTTGCGCAACACCCAGCGCGGTGTGCCGTCGTGCCCCGCATACGATGCCGTGGCGGCCTCACCGTCGTCGTTGAGCACCACCGGGGCAGGGTAGTGAAACGACACCTGACGGAATTCGATGCTGCGACCGCCCTGCGTCGCAGGCGGCAGCACGGCGGTGCCAGTGTCGTGCACCGACGCCGGAGTGGCATCGAGCAGCTCGAGCACACGCGCCATCGACGCAGCGCCGCGCTGAAAGAGGTTGGTGGTCCATCCCAGGGCGATGAGCGGCCAGGTGAGCATGCCAAGGTAGATGCCGAAGGCCACGTAGCTGCCCACGGTCAATCGCCCGTCGATGAGCATGCGCCCGCCCACCGCGATGGTCACCGCGCCGCCCAGTCCGGCCAGCAAGGCGAAGCTGGGGCTCATCAGGCCGTTCAGGCGTGCGAGACGCATGTTGGCGTCGAGATAGCTGTGGCCGAGCGCTTCGAACCGTGCCGCCTCGGCGGCCTCCTGCCGATAGGCGCGTACGACGCGTACACCGGAGAGATTCTCCTGGGCACGCGTGGTGAGCTGACTGAACTGCGACTGTACTGCCTCGAAGCGCGCGTGCACCTGTTTCCCGAGGCGCAGCATGAGGAAGGGCAGGCCGATCATCGGCAGCAGTGCCGCCGCGGTCAGGGCGGGGGATATGCGCAGCATCATGGCCAGCGCGAAGAGACCGCCGGCAATGGTATTGGTGAAGTACATGACGGCGGGGCCGACCGCCATGCGCACCGCGCTGAGGTCGTTCGTGAGGCGCGCCATCACGTCGCCGGTCCGCCAGCGCGCATACCATGCGGCGTCGAGGAGGGTGAGCCGTTCGAAGAGATCGCGGCGCAAGTCGGTCTCGATCCGGCGGCTCACTCCGTTGAGCGTGTATCGCATGGTGAAGCGGAGGATGCCGGTCACGAGCTGCGTGACGATCATCACCAAACCGAGCTCTGCCACAGTGCGAACAGGAGCACCCTGTCGTATGCTGTCGAGGCCGCGCTGCAGGAACGATGGGATCAGCGTGGCGAGGGCAGCCGATGTGACGACTGCGGCCAGCCCGAGCGCAACTTGTGCGCGGTAGGGGTGGTAATATGGGAGCAGGCGGCGCAGCGTTCGCCACGAATTTGTCTTGCCTTCATTCACCGGGAGTCTGCCCATGCGTCAATATATCCGTTCGTCCCGTCCCACTGTGTTCATGTCGTCGCTCGCGTTGGCTGCACTGGCCGCCTGCGGCGGTGACAAGGGTGCCGACACCGGCGCCCTTGCCAGCGACTCGGCGCTGGGTCGTGACCTCGCGCTCGCGCAGCAGGACAGTGCGCAGCCGCAACTGCAGGATGTGCCCGCCACGCCCGCGCCATCGCCTGAGCCATCGCCTGCTGCGACGCCGGCCCCCGCGCCGCGCCCGCGCAGCACGCCGCGCGCCGAAGCGCCGCGTTCGGCGCCTGCCGCCAAGCCGGCGCCCGCTCCTGCCGCCGCGGTGCCCGTCACGGGCACGGTCGCGGCCGGTACGAGCATGACGTTCGCCGCGACCCGCAGGGTGTGCAGCAACACGGCGCCGGTGGGTGAAACGTTCACCGCCGAGCTGTCGGACGCGGTGAACGCCACCAACGGCATCAGCATCCCGGCCGGCGCCACGGGCACCTTCGAGGTGACTGAGTCGAAGACGGCGCAGAGCAGCAAGGACGACACCTATCTGCGCGTACGCCTCGTGAGCGTGACGTACGGTGGCCGCACCTACCCGGTGGAAGCCACGGTGCAGACGGCCAGCACGGAGCGCGTGCGCAGCGCGACCAAGGGCACCGACGCGAAGAAGGTGGCGGGTGGCGCGATTCTGGGCGCCATCGCGGGGCAGGTGATTGGGAAGGGTACGAAGGGCACCGTGATCGGCGCCGCCGCCGGCGCTGCCGCCGGCACCGCGGCCGCGGCCGCGACGGCGAACTTCGACACGTGCCTGAACAGCGGAGGAGCGGTGACGGTAACGCTGGACGGGCCGATCACCGTGCGGCCGGCGCCGGTCAACTGACAGACACGAGACTCGAGACGCGGAGCTGAAACGTGAGGCGGAGAGGTCGGCGTCTCCGCTCTCAGTATCCCACCGCTCCACCCGAGCGGCGGGGTTCGGGCTGCCCCTCCCATCCTCCCTTCACGCGCATGATCGCGTTCACGTTCACGAGGCTGCGCAGTTCGCGCATGGCGTGGCCGTAGCCGCGCAGTGAGTCGAGCACCGCGGGGCGTACGCCGCCCGCTTCGAAGGTAAGCGAATCGGGGAGCGCCTGATGGTGAATGCGCGGTGCGCGCATGGCGTCGCCAAGTGACATGCGGTGGTCGATCACGTTGAGAATGACCTGACTCGTGCCCGTGATGATCGTGGGGCCGCCGGCGGCGCCCACGACCAGCAGCACCTGATCCTTGGGGTCGAGCACGATCGTGGGCGACATGGCGCTCAGCATGCGCTTGCCCGGCTGGATCGCGTTCTGTTCACCCTGCACGAGGCCGAACATGTTGGGCTTGCCGGGCTGTGCGGCGAAATCGTCCATTTCGTCGTTGAGCATGAAGCCCGCACCGCGCACCCACACCCCGGAGCCCCACGAGTTGTTGAGGGTGGTGGTGGTGGCCACGGCGTTGCCCTTCGCGTCGACCACGCTGTAGTGCGTGGTGTTCATCGGCTCACGCGCGGCTTCCGCCATGCGCGGCTCGAGTTCGCGCGTTGGCGTGGCCCGCGTGTCGGCAATGGTGGCCTTGAGCCGTGCGGCGTACGTCTTGCTCGTGAGCTGCGCGAGCGGCACCTGCACGAACGCCGGATCGCCCAGCTTCGCGTTGCGGTCGATGAAGGCGCGTTGGTAGGCGCTGCCGACCAGATGGAACCATTGCGTGCTGCCGTACGACGGGACCGACGGATACTGCTCGAGGATGTTGAGCGCCTCGGCGGTCGTCACTCCACCCGACGACGACGGCGGCATGGAGAGGAGTCCGAAGCCGCGGTACGTGGTGCGAATGGGGGCGCGCCAGACCGGCGTATACCTGGCCAGATCGCTCTTCGTGATGATGCCGCCGCCTCGCTGCATTTCTCCCACGAGCGAATCGGCCACCCATCCGCTGTAGAACGCCTTTGGCCCCTGCGC
Organism: uncultured Gemmatimonas sp.; assembly: GCA_964577455.1. Classification (GTDB taxonomy): domain Bacteria; phylum Gemmatimonadota; class Gemmatimonadetes; order Gemmatimonadales; family Gemmatimonadaceae; genus Gemmatimonas. The sequence continues at coordinate 16,927 of CAZNZG010000040.1, forward strand.
CGCGATTGCCTCGAGCGCGCGCGCGAGATCGGGTTGCACCAGCCGCGCTCCAGCGGCGAGCGGCTTGCCGCCTGGGGTGAACGGCGAGTAATCCTGGAAGCGCAGCAGCATCTTCGACGCGCGCTCGATCGAGCCGGCGAGGGCGGTGTCCACCACGAACCCATCGCGCGCAAGCTTGATGGCCGGCTGCATCACGCGGGAGAGCGGCATCGTGCCGTAGCGTTCGAGCAGCGCATTGAGGCCGGCGACCGCCCCCGGCACGCCCGACGCGAGATGCCCGTAGATACTCTTGTCGGTGAGCTTGCCGTTCTCGTCGAGATACATGTTGCGCGTCGCCGCGAGCGGCGCCACCTCACGGTAATCGATCGCCGCGGTCCGTCCGTCAGCCATGCGCACCACCGTGTAGCCGCCACCACCGATGTTGCCCGCCTCCGGCCACGACACCGCCAGCGCGAATCCGAGCGCCACCGCGGCATCGACGGCATTGCCGCCCGCCTGCATGATCTCGGCGGCGGCAGCACTCGCCTCGGGGCTGTTGCTCACGGCCATCACCTGCGGTGCAAACGTGGCGCGCGTACCCGCCGGCAGTCGCCACCCTTCGGGAAAGCGCGCTGCCTCACGCTCGGGGATGGCCGGATCCCCGGGCGTACGCGCCGCCATGGTGGCGCTTGCGCTGGGGACGCTGGGGTCGATCGCCTGCGACGAAGAGGCCGTGCACGCCGCCGTGAAGGCGAGCGACAGCGTCGCGAGTGCGTGTGACGGACGACGGGCGGCAGTGCTGCGCATCGCCATGGGGACGGCGGAGGGGCGGTACGTCACGAGGTGGGTGGCAGGAGGAGGGAACGAAACCGTCAGAACTTGAATCGCAGCGTGGCGCGCGTGGTGCGCATCCGATAGGTGCGGTTGGCCTCGGGGGGCAAGTCCGTCTGTGAATGCCAGCCCATCCCGAAGTCCTGCACGAGCGCCAGCGTAAAGCCCTGCGCCAGCGTGTAGCCCACGCCGAAGCCGAGTGAGCCGGCGAGGTCCGTCTGTATACCGGTGGCGCCGAACGGCGCGCCCGTGGCTTTCTCGCGCAGATTGCGGAAGGCGTTCACGCCGCCCTGCGCTTCGAAGAAGGTGTGAAAGCCGGGGCCGCCACCGCTGCGGAACTGGCCCATGAGCGACCAGAGCTCCGTTTGCGCCTCGCAGCCGTTGAGGCAGGGCGGGGGGTCGCCGATGGGGGCCACAGCGCCGTTGCTCGGGAACGGGACGGACCGGAGATCCACGACCCCGTAGCCCACCGACACGCCGATGGAGCTGGCCTCGTCGAGCGCCTTTTCGAGTGTGCCTCGCAGCTGCCAGAGCGGGTCCTGCCCGAAGCGCCATTGCGAGCGCGACGCGCCGTCGTTGATGTCGCCCATGACGATCGCCCCCGCCCCACCGGAGAACCACCAGCCGGCATCAGGACCCTGGATGGGACCGCCGCCGCGGGTGGGACGGCCGCGGATCTGGGCGTCGAGCGGGGATGATGCCAGTACCAAGGTCAACATCGCTGGCGCTGCCATGACGCGCCATGAGCGACCATTGATGCGAGTAACGGGCCGGGCGCGCCCAACTGTGTGGACGGTTGCGCGCCAGACCGTACGTATCACCGTGTGCAGGGACAACGCGACTCCGAGGTTGACCATCCGTTAAGTTACGCCAGTCGCTTCAAGCTACGCACCGCCGCGGGGTTCCGGAAACGTCCCGGCCCCGGCGACGTCCCCAGTCCATCCCTGTGTCCGCTCCGACCCTCGACCCGAGAGTCACCGAACGTCGCAACCCGCGCACCGCCGACATCGATCTCGCGTCGCCGCTGGCGATCGTCGACCAGATGAACGCGGAAGATCGTGCCGTGGCGGACGCCGTGGCCTCGCAGCGCGAACCGATTGCGCAGGCCATCGGGGCCATCGAAGCCGCCTTCCGTGCCGGGCACCGTCTCCTGTATGTGGGTGCCGGCACCTCGGGGCGACTCGGTGTGCTCGACGCGAGCGAATGCCCGCCCACCTTCGGCACTGACCCGCGCATGGTCGTGGGGATCATCGCCGGTGGTGATCACGCGCTGCGCAATCCCATCGAAGGCGCCGAGGATGACCCGGCCGCCGGTGCGGCCGTCATGGACACGCACGCCGTCACCCGCGGTGACGTGGTGGTGGGGATCGCGGCCAGCGGCACCACGCCATTCGTTCGTGGGGCACTGCTGCGGGCACGCGAGTTGGGAGCCACGACGGCACTGATCGCCTGCAGCGAACCGCCCGCGGTGATGCGCGACGCGGCCGACATTCTGATGCTCCCGATCGTGGGCCCCGAAGTGCTGACCGGCAGCACGCGCCTCAAGGCCGGCACGGCGACGAAGCTCGTGTGCAACATGCTCACCACCGGCGCGATGATCCGCATCGGGAAGAGCTACGGCAATCTCATGGTGGACCTGCGTGCCACCAATGTGAAGCTGCAGGATCGCGCCGAGCGCATCGTGTGCGAGGTCACGGGGCTCGGGCGTGAGGCGGCGCGTGCGCTGCTCCAGCAGGCCGATGGACGCGTGAAGCGGGCGCTGGTGATGCACGCCCTTGGTGTGGATGCGGCGACCGCGGATGCGCGTCTTGCCGAAGCCGGCGGCGTTATCCGCAAAGTGGTGCCCGACGCGCCGCCACCGGTACGGTGAGCACCAGCGCGCCGGTGCTCATGGTCGGACTGATGTCGGGCACGTCGCTCGACGGCATCAGTGCGGCCGTGGTGGAATTCTTCGACCACGCGGCCGCCCCGGGGCGCACAGCGGCCGTGCTCCGGCACTTCGTGCAGCGTCCGTATGCGCCCGAACAGCGTGCGCGTTTGCAGGCGGCGATGCAGGGTGCCACCGCGCAGGAATACTGCCGCCTGCAGGCCGACCTCGGCACGTGGCTCGGTGATGCCGCC